>CAJLAV010000038.1:0-16597 GCA_905204735.1 uncultured Collinsella sp.
CCGGTGGCGTCCACCACGGCGACCTTGCAGCCGGTGCGGTAGCCCGGGTCGAGCGCGAGCACGCGGGCGCCGCGGACGGGGCGGGCCGAGAGCAGGCCCTCAAGGTTCTTGGCAAAGACGTTGATGGCCTCGGTCTGAGCACGGACGGTGAGCTTGGCGCGGGCCTCGCGCTCCAGCGAGGGGGCCATCAGGCGCTTGTAGCCGTCGGCGATGGCGGCGTCAAAGACGGGCGCGAAGACGCCCTGGCGGCGGGGCCAGCGGCTGCCGAGACGCGCCGTGGCGGCAGCGCCGTCGACGTTTACGCGCACGCGGAGCTTGCCCTCGCGCTCGCCGCGGTCGATGGCCAGCACGCGGTGGTTGGGGATGCGGCGCAGCGGCTCGTCAAAGTTGTAGTAGGGCTCGTAGGGAGTCTTCTCGGCGGGGTCGGTCGCCTCGACAACGATGTCGGCGGTGTTTTGCGTAAAGGCGCGCAGGTCGGCGACGTTCTCGGGGTCCTCGGCCACTGTCTCGGCCACGATGTCGGCGGCACCGGCGAGCGCCTTCTCGGCGGTGTCGAAGCCGGCGTCCTCGTTGATATAGGCCGCGGCGGCGTCGAGCGCGCTGCCCTTGGCCGAGGCCTGCATGATGATCATATTGGCGAGCGGCTCCAGGCCGGCCTCGCGAGCCTTCTGCGCGCGGGTCATGCGCTTCTTGCGGTAGGGCTTGTAGAGGTCCTCGACGCGCTGGAGCTGCGTGGCCTCGCGAATCTGCTGCTCGAGCTCGGGCGTGAGCTTGCCCTGGGCGTCGATGAGCAGGATGACGTCCTCTTTGCGCTGCTCAAGATTGCGCAGGTAGGACAGGCGCTCGTCGAGCGCGCGCAGGGCGACGTCGTCCATGCCGCCCGTGGCTTCCTTGCGGTAGCGCGAGATAAAGGGGATGGTGTTGCCCTCGTCGATGAGCTTGACGGCCGCTTCGACATTGGCGGCCTTAAGGTTGAGCTCGCGGGCGAGCTGGGCGATAAGATCCATGGAACTCCTTGCGTTTAAGGTGCGTTTGCAGCACAGGGCTACCAAGGATACCACCCGCCGCTTCACCAAAGCAGTCAATTTGGGACGGGCAAATCATCCCCAAGGCGCCAAAATGCCCCGCGGGCAGGAGGCTGCTCGCGGGGCAAAGAAGAGGGGCTTATTGGTGGCGGACCGAGGGGTTCGGCGTGGGGTTTGCCGCGATCCGCCCTAAATCTTTACAGCTCGACGAGCTGGCCGGTCTCGGCGGCCTCCTTGATGGCGTTGAGAAGCGTGAGCGTCTTGACGTTATCGGCGGGGGTCACGACGGGCTCGACCTCGCGACGAACGACCTTCACAAAGTGCTTGAGCTGCATCTTGTGCGGCAGCGCCGGGTCGACGGCCGGGATCTCCATCTGCAGCGGCTTGTGCCAGTTGGAGGCGCCGTCGTAGGAGAACTGGTGCAGGCGGGGCAGCGAAAGGGCGCCCTTGGTGCCACCGATAAAGTAGGCGTCGGCGTCGAAGGGGCGGTATTGCGGGTCCTCGCGAGCGGTGGCCTCCCAGTTCCAGGGGCTGGCGGTGGCGTCGGAGATGGTCATGCTCGCAAGTGCGCCATCGGCAAAACGGACGTTGACCACGGCGGAGTCCTCGGTCTCAAAACCGCGGGCGGCGCTGGACTGCATGCCCTGGACGGCAACGGGCTCGCCCAGCAGGTAGCGGAGCAGGTCGACGTCGTGCACCAGGTTGACCAGGATTGGGCCGGCACCCTTCTTGCGGCGCCACTCGACGTCAAAGTACTCGTCGTTCTTATAGATCATGTAGTGGAAGCTCGACACGGTGAGCTTGCCCAGTTCGCCGGACTCGATGATCTCCTTGGCCTTGTTGACGAAGGGGTTGTGGCGACGGTGCTGACCCACGAGCACGGGCACGCCGGCGGTCTCGGCCTCGGCGGCGAAGGCCTGGGCATCCTCGAGGTCGTTGGAGATCGGCTTTTCGACCAGCGGCACGATGTTGCGCTTCACGGCCTCGCGGGCAACGCCCAGGTGCAGGTCGTTGGGCGTGGCGATAATGACGGCCTCGGGCTTGACCTCGTCCATCATCTGGGCGGGATCGGTGAAGAACGGCACGCCGGCGGCCTCAGCCGTGGCGCGGGCGCCCTCAAAGGCGTCGGCGATGGCGACGAGCTCGGCCTCGGGCTCCTCGGTGACAAAGCGGATGTGGTTGCGGCCCATGGCGCCGGCGCCGATAACGGCAATGCGGACGGGGTTGAGCTCAGACATTTCGACTCCTTAATACTGGTGACCGGTGGAATGCGACAAAGGGACTGTCCCTTTGTCGCATCGGTAAAACTAGGCGGACTTCTTCTTGCTGTCGGAGACCATCATGTAGACGGTGAGCACGACGGCGATGGCGGCGATCACAATGGCGCCGTAGAAGGACTGCTGGTAGGCGGCGCTGCCGGCCTCGGCGTGATACAGCACGGCGGTGATGGGCTGGCTGATCCAGGTGGAAGCGGCATAACCCAAAAACATGATGCCGTAGTTGACGCCGATGTTGCTGGTACCAAAGGCGCCACCGGTGAGCGGCGGGTAGATGACGAGCAGGGCGCCAAAGCTAAAGCCGAGCAGAGCGAGCGCCACAAAGAACATGGCCTGCGTAAAGCTCATCGACATGATGACGAGTGCGACGATGGTGACGACAAGGCTGATGAGCAGCGACTTATAGGCGCCGAGCTTGTCGATGATCTGGCCAAAGGACAGACGGCCAACCAGGTTGGCGCAGGTGTTGACGGAGACCACCACACCGCCGAGGGCGACGGCCGCGGCGCTCGTGGGGTCGGCGAAGAGCTGGACGGCGGCGATGGAGGCAACCTTGCCGACGAGCAGGGTGCCCGCGGTGGCGGCAAAGGCGAAGGTGACGATGAGGACCCAGAAGCGCGGGGTCTTGACCATCTCGCCCGGGGTGAGGTCGCCGAAGGTGCCGGCGTGTGCGCCACCCTTGGGGGCCTCGAAGCCCTCGGGCAGCCAACCGGCCTCGGGGGCCTTCAGGAACAGGGCGGAGGCGGCGATCATCACAAAGAAGATGACGCCGAGCGCCTTAAGGGCGCCAAAGATGCCCAGGCTCGGGATGAGCAGCGAGGCGAGCACCGGGGACAGCACGGCGGGACCGGCGGTCGAAGCGGCCAGGGTGATGCCGGAGGCGAGGCCCTTCTTGTCGATGAACCACTTCTGACCCGTGGTGAGCGCCGGGTTATAGCCCAGACCGTTGCCGATGGCGGCGACGAGTGAGAACCACAGGTAGAACTGCCACGGCTCGGTGACGGTGCCGGACATGAACCAGCCCAGGCCGTAGCACACGGCGGCGGCGATCACGACGTTGCGCGGGCCGATCTTATCGGAGATGCGGCCGGCGAAGATGCCCGTCACGGCCATGATGGTCTGAAAGACCGGGAAAGCCCAGGTAAGGGCGCTCGACCACTCGGGGTAGACGGCGAGCAGGTTCTTGCTCACGACGGAATACAGCGCGATGGAGCTGATGAAGAACATGGTGACGCACGCGGCGGAAAGCACGACGGCGCGACCCTTGTTGGAGTTGGTGGAAGCCATTTGACTCTTTCTAATCGATACGGGGGAGGAGCGGGCGTGTCCGCGGGGCCTCCCTGTCAGGTTGGTTTACTGGTCGGTCGGCTTGGCGACGCCGGACTCATCGGACCAGAGCTCGACACCCTTGTTCTTAAGGTAGTTGTCGGCATAGGCGCGACGGCCGCCGGGCTTGGCGGTGAGGTCGCCCATCATATTGGAGAAGCCGCCATCGACCTTGATGGCGTCGCCGGTGGTAAAGTCCGAGCGCTTGGACGCCAGGAACATGACGGCGTTGGCGATATCGCTGACCTCGCCGATGCGGCGCGTGGCGATCAGGCGGCTGCGGCTCTTTTCGACCTCGGGGTCGGCGTAGAAGTTGGCCGACATCGGGGTCTTAACGAAGCAAGGCTCGACGCAGTTGGAGCGGACGCCGTAGGGGCCCCACTCGGCGGCGAGCATCTTGGACATCATGTTGACGCCGGCCTTGGTGGAGCTGTACACGCCCGAGAACGTCTCGGGGGAGTGGCTGGCAACGGTCGAGATGTGCACCAGGCGGCCCTGGCCGGCCTTGATCATCTCGCGACCAAAGCGCTGCGAGGTGATGAAGTAACCGGTGAGGTTGACGTTGAGCACCTGCTCCCAGTCGCTCAGCGGCAGGTCCTCCATGGCGGCGAAGCGCAGGATGCCGGCGGTGTTGACGAGGACGTCGACGCGGCCGAAGTCGGTGATGGTGGCGTCGACGGCGGCCTGAACCTCGGCCTCATCGGTGGCGTTCATCTTGTAACCCTCGGCGTGGATGCCAAACTCGGCGGCGAGGTCGGCGGCTGCGGCCTTGACCTTTTCCTCGTCCAGGTCGAGCAGGACGACGTTGGCGCCGTTGCGGGCGAACTCGCGGCAAATCTCGACGCCCATACCGCCGAGCGCGCCAGTCACGGCGCAGACATCGCCCTCGAGCTTAAGCCAATTGCTCATAGGAACTTCCCTTCTTGTGCCTCCCGGTGGGTCGCTCCCATTAACCGACCCACGTGGTTTTCGCTGGTTATCGTATGCTTTGCATTTGCGCAGGTGAATTGCATATTTGTTAGAATGGCGTTAACCGTAGGTTTATACTGTGCGATGCAGTTTTTCTCAATCGAGCGCGTGACCTGCCAAAACGACCCCCTGTGGCGCCATGCGTTCACAGGCGCGAAAACGGGAGATTGACGTGTACGATCGACGACTCGAGGCCATATCGGCCGCCGCGGAGCTGGGAAGCTTCTCACGTGCGGCGGCAAAATTGCGCGTGTCGACCCCGGCGCTCGTCAAACAGGTGTCGGGTTTCGAGGCCGAGTTTGGCATCACGTTGTTCGAGCGCTCGCATTCGGGTGTTAAGGTGACGCCGGCGGGCGCTCTGCTGGTGGACGATGCGCGCTCGATCATGCGTCAGTCCGAGGATGCCCTGCGCCGTGCCCGACGCGCGGCGGGCGATGACGGTGCGGTGCGCCTGGGCGTGTCGATGATGTGCCCGGGCCGCCAGACGCTTTCGATGTGGACGGGCGTGCATGAGCTGGAGCCGTCGCTGCGTTTTGAGATCGTGCCGGTGAGCGACCTCTACGACGAGCGCGAGACCGTCATGCGCAGCTTGGGCCGCGAGGTCGACGTGGTGCAGTCGAGTTTTTCGACCCCGCGCTGGGGCGACGCATGCCAAAAGCTCCTTATCGTCAACGTGCCGTTTTATATCGATGTGCCGCGCACGAGCCCGCTTGCGCGCAAGAGCCGTATCACGGTTGCCGATCTGGAGGGTATGCGCCTGCGCGTGCTGCGTCACGGCAACGACGCCATGGACAGCCTGCGCATCGACCTTTTGGCCGATGGCGGCGTGGATGTCATCGACGTGGACAGCTTCGACTTCGCACTCTTTAACGAGGCCGAGGAAAAAGGCGACGCGGTGCTCACCTGCGGCGCATGGTCGGGCGTACATCCAGCCTTTATGGGCGTGCCGTTCCTATGCGGCCGCGAGGTGCCGGTCTACCTGCACTACCCGCTCGAGCCAACCCTCCAAGTACAAAAATTCGTCAACGCCATGGCCCAACTCCTCTGATGTGACAAAGGAACAGTCCCTTTGTCACACAAAACGAGGCCCTGGCCAAACGGCCAGGGCCTCGCAAACTTTTATTCCGTTTTAAATGACGGGCTGATCGCGCCCTCCGTCAGTAACCGGTCCTATTCCAGCTCAAACGCTCCGGTGTAGAGCTGATAGTAGTAGCCGCGCTTGGCGATCAGCTCGTCGTGGTTGCCGCGCTCGATGATGCGGCCGTGGTCCAGGCAGATGATCGCGTCGGAGTTGCGCACGGTGGAGAGGCGGTGCGCGATGACAAACGTCGTGCGGCCCTCCATGAGCTTGTCCATGCCCGCCTGCACGATGGCCTCGGTGCGGGTATCGATGCTCGATGTGGCCTCGTCCAGAATCATCGCCGGCGGATCGGCGACGGCGGCGCGCGCGATCGAGATCAACTGGCGCTGGCCCTGTGACAGCTGCGCGCCGTTGCCGGTGAGCATGGTGTCGTAGCCGTCGGGCAGACGGGTGATAAAGTCGTCCGCTCCCGCGAGCTTGGCCGCCTTGATGCACTCCTCGTCGGTGGCGTCCAGGTTGCCGTAGCGGATGTTGTCCATGACGGTGCCGGTGAACAGGTTCACGTCCTGCAGCACCACGCCGAGCGAGCGACGCAGATCGGACTTGCGAATCTTGTTGACGTTGATGCCGTCGTAGCGGATCTTGCCGTCGGCAATGTCGTAGAAGCGGTTGATGAGGTTGGTGATGGTCGTCTTGCCGGCACCGGTGGCGCCGACAAACGCGACCTTCTGGCCCGGCTTGGCGTACACAGACACGCCGTGCAGCACCTCGTGGTCGGGCGTGTAGCCAAAGTCCACGTTATCCATGACCAGGTCGCCACGCAGCGGCACGTACTCGATCTCGCCGGTCGCGCGGTGCGGGTGCTTCCAAGCCCACATACCGGTGTGGTGGTCGGCCTCCTCGAGCTGCCAGGTGTCGGGATTCACCTGTGCGTTGACAAGCGTCACGTAGCCCTCGTCGGCCTCGGGCTCCTCGTCGAGTAGCTCAAAGATACGCTCGGCGCCGGCAAGGCCCATGACCACGGCGTTGATCTGCTGCGAGATCTGGCCGATCTGGCCGCAGAACTGCTTGGTCATGTTGAGGAACGGCACCACGACGGCGATGGAGAGCGCCATGCCCGAGAGGCTCAGGTTGGGCACGCCCAGCGCCAGGAAGATGCCGCCGGTCAGCGCGACCAGCACGTAGAGCAAGTCGCCCAGGTTCCCGAGGATCGGCATGAGGATGTTGGCGTACATGTTGGCCTTCTGCGAGACCTCGAAGAGCTTCTCGTTGCGCTCGTCAAAATCGGCCTCGGCGGCGGACTCGTGACAGAACGCCTTGACGACTTTCTGGCCGTTCATGACTTCCTCGATATGGCCCTCGACCACGCCGAGCTCGGTTTGCTGCGCGATAAAGAAGCGCGCGGAGTTGGAGCCGAGCAGCTTGGTCATAAAGGTCATAAAGGCGATGCCGGCAATGATGACCAGGCACATCCACACGCTGTAATACAGCATGATGAAGAACACGGTGACGATGACGATGATCGTCATGAGCAGGTTGGGTAGCGACTGGCTGATCATCTGACGCAGCGTGTCGATGTCGTTGGTGTAGTGGCTCATGATGTCGCCGCGCTGGTGCGTGTCGAAGTAGCGAATCGGCAGGTCCTGCATGCGGTTGAACATCTTTTCGCGCAGCTTCTCGAGCGAGCCCTGCGTGATGACGGCCATGGCGCGGTTCCAGAAGAGCGAGGAGGCGACGCCCACGGCGTAGATGCAGCCGAGGGTGGTCACGAGCTTCAGAATCTTGGGCTGCGCGGCCGTCCAGTCGCCCGACTGCCACGATTCGCTAATGACCTGCAGCGCGCTCTGGAGAAACGTCGCGCCGATGGAGTTGATGATGGCGCAGAGCACAACGCCGGCGACGACGAGGGGCAAAAGCACCGGGTAGAAGCCAAAGAGCATCTTGATCAGGCGCGTCATGGTGCCGCCCTTGCGGTTGCGCGCGCGCTCGGCGGTAGCGGCCTTACTCATGTGCCTCGCCTCCTTCCTGGGTCTGAGCTTGCGGTGCGGATGCCTCGGTGTCGGCTGCGGCGGTCTCGCCCGCGTCCTCGCCTTCGGCGCTCATCTTATTTTGCGAGGTAAAGGTCTCGCGGTAGATCTCGCTCGTCTTGAGCAGCTCATCGTGGTTGCCGATGTCCTTGATGCGGCCGCCCTCCATGACGATGATGCGGTCGGCGTCCTGCACGGAGCTGATGCGCTGGGCGATGATGAGCTTGGTCGTGTTGGGCAGGTAGCTCGCCAGGCCCTCGCGGATCTTGGCGTCGGTCTTGGTGTCGACGGCGCTCGTGGAGTCGTCCAGGATCAAGATCTTGGGGCGACGCAGCAGGGCACGCGCGATGCACAGGCGCTGCTTCTGGCCACCGGAAACGTTGGAGCCGCCCTGCTCGATCCAGGTGTCGTAGCCCTTGGGGAAGCCGTCGACGAACTCGTCGGCGCAGGCCAGATGCGCGGCCTCGCGGACTTCCTCGTCGGTGGCGTTCGGGTCGCCCCAGCGCAGGTTCTCGGCGATGGTGCCGCTAAACAGCACGTTTTTCTGCAGGACCATAGCTACCTGGTGGCGCAGCGCGTCCAGGTCGTAGTCGCGCACGTCTACGCCGCCGACGCGCACGGTGCCCTCGGTGACATCGTACAGGCGGGCGATCAGGTTCACGAGCGTCGACTTGGCCGAGCCGGTGCCACCGATAATGCCGATGGTTCCGCCGCTCTTAATATGCAGGTCGATATCGTCGAGCGCCTGGCGGCGGGCATGCTCGGAATACTTAAAGCTCACGTGATCGAAGTCGATGGAGCCGTCGGCAACCTCGTGCACGGGCTCGGTCGGGTTGGCGATCGTGGGCTCGGCGGCCAGCACCTCGGTAATGCGGTGCGCCGACTCGTCTGCCATGGTTACCATGACAAAGATCATCGACAGCTGCATTAAGCTCATCAGAATCTGGAAGCCGTAGGTAAAGATGGAGGAGAGCTGGCCCACGTCGAACAGGGTGCCCTGGCTCGTGATGATGAGCTTGGAGCCCAGGTAGATGATGACGACGAACGCGCCGTTGACGCAGATGTTCATCATGGGGTTGTTAAAGGCAAGGAGCTTCTCGGCGCGGGTGAAGTCCATCTGGACGTCGCGCGCAGCGGTCGCGAACTTCTCCTTCTCAAAGTCTTCGCGCACATAGCTCTTGACCACGCGCATGCCGGTGACGTTTTCCTCGACGGATTCGTTGAGGGCGTCGTACTTGTGGAACACGCGGGCAAAGATCGGGCGCACCTTATAGATGATAAAGAACAGGCCAAAGCCCAGCATCGGAATGATGACCAGGTAGACCATGGCGACGCTGCCGCCCATGGCGTATGCCATGGTAAAGGCAAAGACCAGCACCAGCGGCGAGCGCACGGCGATGCGGATGAGCATCATAAAGGCCTGCTGCACGTTGTTGATGTCGGTGGTGAGGCGGGTGACGAGCGAGGAGCTCGAGAACTCGTCGATGTTGGCGAAGCTGAACGTCTGGATCTTGTAGAACAGGTCGTGACGCAGGTTCTTGGCAAAGCCGCAGCTGGCATGGCTGCAGGTGATGCCCGCGGCGGCGCCAAAGGCGAGTGACGTCAGCGCGATGAGTACGAGAAGGCCGGCGGTGGGCAGCATCTCGGTAACGGCGGTGCCGTCCTTGATGGCGTCGATCATGTCGGCGGTGATAAACGGGATCATCATCTGGCAGATTACCTCGCCAAGCACCAGCAGCGGCGTGGCGATCGTGACCTTCATGTAATCGCGGATGCTGCCCATAAGGGTTTTAATCATCCAGTTCCTCCCAGGTTACGCGGATTTTCTCGAGCATCTCGGCAAGCTGTTCACGCTCGTCGTGGTTGAGGGCACTAAAGGCCTGCTCTCTAAAGCGGATGCGGGCGGCTTGGTCGATGCGGGCCTTCTCCCAGCCGATCTCGGTCAGGCGAATGGTGAGCTGCCGGCGATCTTTTGGATTGCGGCTGCGCTCGATGATGCCGGCGCACTCGAGCTTGGACAGGATTTCGGAAAGCGACCCCGGCTTGAGGTCGAAGTGCATGCCGAGTTCCTGCTGCGACATCTCGCCGTTTTCCTGCTTGGCAAGCAGGCAGACGATGGGCGCCTTGCCGGACACGCCGCCGCCGTGAAAGTGCATGTAGTGGCCGCAAAAGCCTAGGCCGCTCAGGATGCGCTTGGCGAGCTTGTCTTCGCCGTTAACTGCTTCGGGCACGTCTGCCGGCTGCGACGGGTCGCCGCCGGGCTCGTGCGGACGAAGGTTAAGGGGTTCATCGCACATGAATTCGTATCTCTCCTTTCTTTAGTTAGGTAGTGGGATTGTTTTGTGCCTAACTAATCTAGGAGTGCTATACAGGAATGTCAAGGTACCAAACTTATATAGTTACGGCGTTTTACCAAACGCCGTAACCGGCCGACGCTGCAAACGTTCCTAAGCGGCAATCTGGCGTTCAATCGTCGGGCATGGCCACAAGGCCTATGCCCTCCTCTTTCACGCCACCTTGCTCGCTTAGGAGCGTTTTCGCTGTCCGTCCTCAACCTGTGATTCCGCCACGGTCCGCTTGGGTGCATGTGATCCCTTGGGGACGGAGGAAAAGGGATCATTTTCCGAAACCTTTCCGCAACAATGCGCTCTTCGCGGCCCTGGCGCCTGCTCGCAACGGTCCCTGCGCTACACTTAGTCGCACTGTGGCGACTTTGCGCCGCTCCCGACCCAAGGGGGACACTCATGAAGAACACTCAGCTGCTGCTGATCAACGATATGTGCGGCTACGGCAAGGTCGCGCTCTCTGCCATGCTGCCGGTGCTGTCGCACATGGGCTACCGTATCCACAACCTGCCGACGGCGCTTGTGTCCGATACGCTCAACTACCCCAAGTTCTACATCCACGACACTACGGAGTACGTGCGTCAGAGCCTCGCCATCTGGGAGGAACTCGGCTTTGAGTTCGACGCCATCTCGACTGGCTTTATCGTGACCGAGGAAGAGACGCGTATCATTTCGGATTTCTGCCACCGTCGCGCGCAAAAGGGCACCAAGGTGTTCGTCGACCCCATCATGGGCGACAACGGCAAGCTTTATGCCGGTGTGCCCGAGTCCACGATCGGCCTCATGAGGCACCTGCTCGAGTGTGCCGACTACGCGGTTCCCAACTACACCGAGGCCTGTCTGCTCACCGATACGCCTATTGCAGAGCAAATCACGCCCGACGAGGCCCGCGTCCTTGTGGACGCCATGCGCACGCTGGGCGCCAAGTCGGTGGTCATTACGAGCGCTGTGGTCGGCGGCGCGAACGCCGTCATCGGCTACGACCACGTGGCGGGGGAGTACTTCACGATTCCCTTCGACCTGATCCCGGTTTACTTCCCGGGCACGGGCGATACGTTCTCGGCGGTGCTCGTCGGCCGCGTGATGGCCGGTTGGAGCCTGCAGCGCGCAACGGCCGATGCCATGCGCGTGGTGGCAGAGCTTATCGAGCGCAACGCCGACCAGGAGGACAAGTCCGCCGGTCTACCCATCGAGGCCTGCCTGGATGTGATTGACCATGAGTAATGCTGGCGAGGGCGGCGCCAAGCCTGCGGGCGAGAACAAGCCGCTCGGCGCGCCGCGGGGCAAGCGTCCGCGCATCCGCGTGAGCTGCGTGGACCAGCTGGGTGCGTGCCGCTGCCACCATGGTCACAAGCCGGGCGACGTTTTTGACTTCGACCGAGACCGCGGCAAGATGTGTGCCATGGCCTGCCATGTGGGCTTTCCCTATATCGATATCCTGCGCTATGGCGGAACCGTGCCTGGCAACGAGCCCGGTACGGCAAAGTTCTGCTGCCCCGAGGTCGATACGCTGAACGTCTGGCTTGCCGAGATCGTCGACGAGTAGTCGAGCGCAATGTGACAAAGGGACAGTCCCTTTGTCACATTCGCCGGGGCTGCCCCTTCTTTTTGCTTATAATCCTAAATCTCTGCATTTCATCCGATTTTAGGTTCTAAAAATCCTACATTTCATCGATAATTAAGCGCATAAAACTTTGCATTTCATTTGATGACACTGAGGGGAGAGCCTATGCTGCGCAGGAAAATAGCGGCAGAGCTGGAGCGTTGGCTGAAGTCTGCCGAGCAAAAGGCCTTATTCATCACGGGTTCTCGCCAGATCGGCAAAAGCTATTCGATTCGCGCATTTGGCAAAGCCAGCCATGCAACCTACATCGAGCTCAATCTCATGGAAAATCGCCAGGCAAAAGATGCTCTTCTCGAGGCGCGGGATGCCGATGATTTCATCAGCAGGGTGACGCTTCTCTCGGGAAAGTCGATTGCACCGGGCAAAACGCTCGTATTTATCGATGAGGTCCAAGAGGCCCCCGACATCATGACAATGGCAAAGTTCCTTGTTGAGGATGGGCGGTGCCGCTGGGCGTTTTCGGGGTCAATGCTCGGGACTCAGCTCAAGGGCGTCAGGTCCTATCCCGTGGGGTATGTTCACGAGCTTAGGATGTTCCCGCTCGATTTTGAGGAGTTTTGCTGGGCAATCGAGGTGAGCGAGGGGGCTCGCCAAACGATACGCGACGCGTGTATCAACGAGAAGCCCATTCCTGATTACATTCATGACGCGATGATGGCAAACTTCAGGACCTATACCGTTGTCGGCGGAATGCCAGAGGTCGTGCAGCGCTTCCTTGACATGCGGGGCGACCTTGCCTCTGTTCGTCAGCTACAGTCAGAGCTCAATGAACAGTACCGGCGGGATATCTCCAAGTATGCAAGTGGGCGAGCCCTTCAGGTGCAGAGCATTTACGATCAGCTCCCTATTATGCTCGAGGGCGAAAACAAACGCTTCGTGCTCAATTCCATTGACCCCAAGGCGCATTACGACAAGTACCAGCGAGATTTTGTCTGGCTTGTCGATGCCGGCGTTGCTCTCAAGGCCGATATCGTAACCGAGCCAAAATCGCCCCTGCTCAAGACGGCGCGGCCATCGCAGTTCAAGCTATATCAATCGGATACGGGCATGTTGATGGCGCGCTACCCCGTTGGAGTCGCCCAAGCGGCATATCTTGATAACAAGGAGCCCAATCTGGGCGGCATTTACGAAAACGTGGTGGCCCAGCAGCTGGCTGCCCAAAATCGCCAGCTTTACTACTATCAGACAAAAAAGCGCGGCGAAGTGGACTTTGTGGTCGACGGGCCGGCTGGGACGGCTGTTCCGATCGAGGTTAAATCGGGCTCCTATTACCACGCGCACGCTGCGCTCGGTCATGTGCTTGATACGGCCGAATATGGCGTAAGGCTCGGAATTGTTTTCTCGAGAGGCAACGTTGAGCGCAACGGAGCTGTTCTTTATTTGCCGCTATATGCGACCTGGGCCCTTTCGGATGTTTTGGGTGACGCCCGTGCCGAGGGGATAAAGCTGGAGGTCAAGCCGGTCTAGGGCCAGTTCCGGATGTGACAAAGGGGCAGTCCCTTTGTCACATTGGCTAGTCCAGGCGGACTGGATCGTGGGGGTAGTTGTTGAGGATCTCGACGCCCGTCTCGGTGACTAGGGCCAGGTCCTCGATGCGGACGCCGGTGCGGCCGGGGAGGTAGATGCCCGGCTCGATGGAGAACGTCATGCCCGGTTCGATAATCTGCTCGTTGACGAGCGAGACATCGCCCGGCTCGTGGTCCTGCAGGCCGATCGAGTGACCGAGGCGGTGCGTAAAATACTTGCCGTAGCCGGCATCCTCGATCACATCGCGCGCGGCACGGTCCAGGTCGCACATGCGCACGCCTGGTGCGATAAGCGCCTCGGCAGCCTTGTTGGCGCGGCGCACGATGTCGTAGATGCGTGCTGTCTCGTCGTCCGGTTCGCCCCAAAAGAACGTGCGCGTCATGTCCGAGCAGTAGTTGTGGTGGCGCCCGCCAATGTCGAACAGCACCACGTCGCCGCGCTTGAGCACGGTGTCGTCGGGCTCGTGATGCGGGTCGCCGGCGTTGGCACCAAAGCTCACGATGGGCGGAAAGCTAAAGCCCTCGCAGTCGTGCTTGCGGTACAGGCCGAGCATCTGGTCGGCAATCTCGCGCTCCGTCACGCCCTCGTGCACGAGCTTGATTGCATCGGCCATTACAGCGTCGTTGGCGGCCGATGACGCGCGCATGAGCTCCTGCTCTGCGGCGTCCTTGTGGGTGCGCGCTGCGGTGACGGCATAGTCGCCCAGGAAAAACTCGCTTGCGGCGTGGTGCTCCATGAGTGGTATCAAAAAGCCGGAACGCATGACGGTATCGATGCCGAGCGGCTTGGCGGGATCGACCTCGCGGGCGATGGCATCGGCCACGACGTCGGTATCGGCGTGGTAGGCCACGCGGGCGTTGTCGTACTCGGGCAGCTGATGTAGCGCGTTGACCAGGATCACCGGCTCGGCGTTGCGAGCGAGTAACACGCCACAAAAACGCTCGAACATATCGGCATAAAAGCCGGTCAGGTAGTAGATCGACCACGGGTCGTTTACGAGCAACTGCGCGCCGGGGTGCTGAGCCTCCAGCGCTGCGAGCACGCGCGCCACGCGCTGGTCATCGACATGTGCCATACATCGTCCTTTCGCTAGGTTGCCACCATGGTATCCCATGCCTGGCAGCTAGGGACGTTCCTTTTCTGCCGGCACTTCGGGACTCTCCTTGGCATGGCCAGCCTAGCGAGCAGCAAAAGTCGTCATAAGAGGCCCGTCCCAAATGGGCTGGTTTCAAAAGCATGGCGGATTACGGGGCTGGACCTGCTTTACTTAACCATGGGAAAGATCGCGAAATTAAAACCGCATGTAGAGGGCTTATCAAAAATCGAAAATTGCCGGTATGGATGGGGGTCTCCGAATCAGCCCCGTAATCCGGCATAGTTTTGAAATGGCACTAAAGTAGGCACAAGCTAAATACCAATTCCAAGGATAGTTGCGGTGGAATAGTTCCTGGATGCCGGGGTTTTGACTGAAACCAGGAACTATTCTACCGCAATTGAGGAGGGGTGGGGTGGATGGCGGGGTAGTTAAAAGAGCCTCGTCCTAAATTAGCTGCTTAGGCAGGGTTGATGTCCATACTGGCGATGAGGTCGATGCCTGTGTTGAGGAGGTTGGGGAGCACGATGTCGCCCATGCTGATGGGGGCGTTGACGGCTAGACCTCGGATGAGGGCCATGGCTTGGGCGTGTAGTTCGAGCGGGATGGCCTCGGCTGTGCGTACGGGGAGCAGAACTTCGTCGCCGCCGGAGACGGCTACGGTGGTGGTGAGTACTCGCATGGGGCAGGTGAGCTCCTGATGCGCGAACTTATCGCCGCGTGGGCAGCTGTTGCCGGTCACGCGGCGCACCTCCGCCACGTGGCCATCGGCGTCGCGCTCGACTTCCACGGTCAGGAGGCACTCGGATGGGCAGGTGGTGCAGTTGAACTGCAGCATCTCGATTACGGTATTGCTCATGCTTTAAGCCTCCTCTACGGGGTCGACGGACAGGACGATTTCGCTGGCTCCAAGGTCGAGTGCTCGCTGAATCACCTTTGCCGGCACTGGGAAGCTTTCCATAACGCTTGGCTTAAACGGACGGACTTTGCCGGCAAATAATTCTTCGCCGTTAGCCAAGATGCGCACTCGAGCGGCGTCGACTGGCCTGCGCACGCGGAAGTTGACCTTGGTGAGCGCCACGGCCGTGATGCGTCCCGGAAGCGCGTAGCCGGCAATGCCGGCGGGGGAGACCGTGAGCTCGCAATCCGCGACCGCAGCGTTCGCCCCGGCATCTGCGCTGTCACCCAGCGCCCACGCCGCCGCAGCCGCGCCGGCGCGTTCGGACTCGGTCGTCACGTTGTCGGCCAGATCGTAGGCCATGACGATAACCGTACCGCGCGAGAACGAAGCGTCGAACGAAACCGTCACCGTCTTCGCGTCGCGGTCGATCACGGCGTCGAGCCCCTCGGCCTTGGCGACGGCCACGATGGCCGTCTCCTTAGCCTCGCCCGAAAGCTCGTAGGATACCGTAATGCTCTTCGAAGGGTCTGCGACGGTGGTAACCGGCATCGCGTCCAGCTTGAGGTTGAGCGAGTTGAAAACCCGCAGGGTGATCGTGCTTCCGTCGCCGAGCGTCAGGCTGAAATTGCCGTCGCCGTCCAGCTCCGCCGAGCGGAATACCGACGTGGCGTCGGTCGTGGCCTTGATCGGGTTGCCCGAAGCGTCGAGTATCTGCACGCCGTCCACGGTCCAGCAGCCGTCGGCATCGACCGAAATCGTCGGCGTGTAGCCGCTCACGGGGAACTTCTCCCCGTCGTCGTCGGTCAGCCACGTGATTTCGCCGTCGATGCACTTGGTCCAGTAATAGACGCCGTTCTCGTCGAGCTTCACGCCGATGATCGGCACGTCAACGATGTCGTCCATCGTCGCCAGCACGACCGTATGTTCGACGTCCTTGTTGTCCTTGTAGGTGACGACGTATTTCCCGTCGGCGTCCTGCGACACGGTGGTGATGACGTTGCCGTTGGTCAGATAGCTCAGGTCCGCGAGCTGCTTGCCGAGCGTCTCGGCCTTGGCTTTCAGGGCTTCGATCCGGTTTTTGTAGCCGTCGATCCGGCCGCGCAGCTCCGAATCGTCGAAGTCGCTGCAACCGCAAAAGACCACGGCCGCAAATAGTATGATGATATTCAGTATCTTTTTCATTGTCGTTCCGTTTTTCTGGATTACAGCCTTTTAGTTGTTTATCGTCGGATCGTAGTACTCGTCGTTCTTGTACGAGAACGCATTGTGAACGGTCGCGGCAGGCGCCGAAGTCGGATTGTCCTTGTAGGTGGTGTAGCTGCCCACGTATCCGCCCATCGTACAGCTGCTGACGTTGACCCACTCGCCGCTCGACTGGCCCGAATATCCGCAGGCCCATGCC
>CAJLAV010000039.1:0-16497 GCA_905204735.1 uncultured Collinsella sp.
CCCGCCGATCTCCGTAAGGTCGGCGGCGGAGGCCTCCGCCGTGCGGATGCGTTCCGGCAGGCCTTCCGGCCTTTCCGGGCAGCGCAGGAACATCTTCCCGCCGTGCATGCCGGTGCCGCAGAAATAGCCGGTGAGCGGCGTCCCGGCGGGCCTTCGCAGGCCGAGCACGACGATCACGCCGCCCGCCTGGTACTCCCCGAGGAAGCTGCCCGCCGTGCCGCCCACGACGAGGACCGGCAGTTTTCCGCGGTAGGCCTTCATATGGATGCCCGCGCGGTATCCCACGTCCCCGTGGATATAGATTTTCCCGCCGCGCATGGCGTAGCCCGCGCCGTCGCCGCAGGAGCCGTGGATGATGATCGCCCCGTCGTTCATTGTGTCGCCCGCCGCGTCCTGCGCGTTGCCCTCCGTCACGATCGTGCCGCCGTCGAGATAGGCGCCCAGCGCGTTGCCCGGGATTCCGCCGACCAGCAGCGTCTTGTCCGCGAGCCCGCTGCCGATATACCGCTGCCCGAGGCAGCCGTCGATCTCAATCTCCGCGTCGGGGCAGGCGCGGATCTGCTCGTTGAGCTCCCGGAAATGCATGTTCCCCGCCGTGATCTTCATGCGGATCCCTCCTATTCCCCGGCGTGCCGGATGCCGAGGATCTCAAGCTCCCTGTCGGTCATGCCGATCCCGCGCAGCATCAGCCGGTTGCCGCGCAGCGCCTCGATCGAGTTGATGCCCATGCCGCCCATCATCTCCTCGATCTCGTGCTTCCAGGCGGTGACGAGGTTCACCAGCCGCCGCGCCCCGGCCTCCGGGTCGAGGCGGCGCACCAGCTCGGGGCGCTGGGTTGCAATGCCCCAGTTGCAGCGGCCCTGGTGACAGGAGCGGCAGAGGCGGCAGCCGAGCGCGAGCAGCGCGGCGGTCGCGATATAGACCGCGTCGGCGCCGAGCGCGACGGCCTTGACGATGTCGGCGGAGGACCGGATCGAGCCGCCCGCGACGACTGACACGTTCCCGCGGATACCCTCCTCTCGCAGCCGCTGGTCGACGGCGGCCAGCGCGAGCTCGATGGGGATGCCCACATTGTCGCGGATGCGGGCGGGCGCCGCGCCGGTGCCGCCCCGGAAGCCGTCGATGGCGATGATGTCCGCGCCGCTGCGGGCGATACCGCTGGCGATGGCCGCGATGTTGTGCACCGCCGCCACCTTGACGATGACGGGCTTTTCATACCGCGTGGCCTCCTTGAGCGAGAACACCAGCTGCCGCAGGTCCTCGATGGAGTAGATGTCGTGGTGCGGCGGAGGAGAGATCAGGCCGATGCCGGGCGTGGACTGACGGACCTCGGCAATCCAGGGGTAGACCTTCTTGCCGGGCAGGTGGCCACCCTCGCCGGGCTTGGCGCCCTGCGCCATCTTGATCTGAATCTCGAAGGCGCTGCACAGGTAGCGGCTCGTCACGCCAAAGCGCGCACTTGCCACCTGCTTGATCGCGGAGTTCATGGAGTCGCCGTTGGCCAGCGGGGTCTCGCGACGCGGATCCTCACCGCCCTCGCCCGAGTTGGAACGGCCATGCAGGCGGTTCATGGCGATGGCCATGCACTCGTGTGCTTCCTTGCTGATGGAGCCGTACGACATGGCGCCGGTGTTAAAGCGGCGGACGATGTTGAGCGCGGGCTCGACCTCGTCGAGTGCCACCGGGGTGCGGCCGCCGGCATCAAAGTCGAGCAAGTCGCGCAGGCGCACGGCACGGCCGGTGCGGTGCAGGCGGGCGCTGTACTCCTTAAAGGTGTCGTAGCTGTCCTCACGGCAGGCGGTCTGCAGCAAGTAGACAGTCTGCGGATCGATGAGGTGATCCTCGCCGCCGAGCGGGCGCCACTTGGTCAGACCCAGCGTGGGCAGCTGATCGGGAGCCGGGCTCTTAAGGATAGCGAGCGCGGCGTCATAGCGCTCATTCTGCTCGCGCTCGACATCTTCGACGCCCATACCGCCCACACGGCTCACCGTGCCGGCGAAGTACGCGTTGACGAACTCCGGCGTAAAGCCCACGGCCTCGAAGATCTGCGCAGAGTGGTAGCTCTGCACCGTGGAGATGCCCATCTTGGACATGATGGAGACGATGCCCGCCGTCGCAGCCTTGTTGTAGTTGGCGATGCCCTGCTCGGCCGTCACGTCCAGGTCGCCGCGTGCAGCCAGATCTCGGATGCACGCATGTGCGTTGTACGGATAGATGCCACTCGCAGAGTAGCCCACCAGTGCCGCAAAGTCATGCGGGGACACGGCGTCGCCGCACTCCACCACGATGTCGGCAAAGGTACGCACGCCGGCGCGGATCAGGTGGTTGTGCACGCAGCCCACAGCGAGCAGCGACGGCACGGGCACCTCGCCCGCAGCGGCACGATCGCTCAACACCACGATGTTCACGCCGTCGCGGACCGCGGCCTCAACGTCCTCGGCAAGCTGCTTGAGCGCAGCCTGCAGTGCGCCCTCGCCGGCGTCGCGGCGGTAGACGGCACGGAAGCGGCGAGTCTTAAAGCCCACGCGGTCGATGGCGCAGATGCGGTCAAACTCTTCCTCGTTGAGCAACGGGCGCTCCAAGCGCACCAGCTGGCAGGCCGTGCGGGAATCCTCGAGCAGGTTGCCGTGGTTGCCCAGATAGAGCGTGGTCGAGGTTACCATATGCTCGCGCAGGGCATCGATCGGCGGATTCGTGACCTGGGCGAACAGCTGATAGAAGTAATCGAAGAACGAACGCGTCTTCTTGGACAGGCAGGCCAGCGGCGCATCGATACCCATCGAAGCGAGCGGTGCCTTGCCCTGCTGGGCCATGGGGCGCACGACCTCGTCAACATCATCCCAGTGATAGCCGAGCTTGGCCATACGCACGGCGGTAGGCACCTCGTCGTCCTCGGCGGGTGTTGCCGCAACGGGCTCATCGAGCGCGTCGACGGTCAGCGTCTCCTCGGCAATCCAATCACGGTAGGGCTTTTCCTTGGCGTAACGGGCACGCAGCTCGTCGTTGTAGATGACGCGCCCGCGGGCAAAGTCGACCTCGAGCATCTGGCCCGGCCCCAGACAGCCGCTCGTCAGGATGTTCTCGGGGCTCACCTCGATGGTGCCCACCTCGCTTGCCAGCATAAAACGACCGTCGCGCGTCACATAGTAGCGGGCGGGACGCAGGCCGTTGCGGTCGAGGGCGGCGCCCAGCGTGCGACCGTCGGTAAAGGCGATGGCGGCCGGGCCGTCCCACGGCTCCATGAGCATAGACTGGTAAGCGTCGTAGGCGCGGCGCTCCTCGCTCAGATTGTCGTTGTGGTCCCACGGCTCGGGCAGCAACATGGACGCGGCACGCGTGAGTGGACGACCGTTCATGACCAGGAACTCAAGTACATTGTCCAGAATCGCGGAATCGGAGCCCTCGCGGTTGATGATGGGCATCACGCGCTCAAGATCGTGCTGCAGTACGGGGCTGTACAGGTTGGGTTCGCGGGCACGAATCCAGTTGACGTTGCCCTTGAGGGTGTTGATCTCGCCGTTGTGGATGATAAAGCGGTTGGGGTGCGCACGCTCCCAGCTGGGCGTGGTGTTGGTGGAGTAGCGCGAGTGGACGAGCGCTACGGCCGTCTTAACGGCGGCGTCGTTGAGGTCGATGAAGAAGCGGCGCATCTGTGTGGCGACCAGCATGCCCTTGTACACGATAGTGCGCGAGCTCATGGAGCACACATAGAAGATCTTGTCGCGCAGGGCGAACTCGGCGTCGGCCTTTTTCTCGATGGTGCGGCGGCACACGTACAGGCGACGCTCAAAGGCGTCACCTGCCGGCGTGTCGTCCGGACGGCCCAGGAAGGCCTGCAGGATGGTGGGCATGCAGGCGCGGGCCGTCTCGCCCAGGTCGTGCGGGTCGACCGGAACCTCGCGCCAAAAGAGCAGCGGCACGCCGGCCTCGGTGCAGCCCTCCTCAAACACGCGACGGGCATCCTCTACGCCCTTGTCGTCCTGCGGGAAGAACAGCATGGCCACGCCATAGTCGCCCTCTGCCGGCAGAATCTGGCCGCACTTTTGAGCCTCTTTACGGAAAAAGTGATGCGGAACCTGAAACAGGATGCCGGCGCCGTCGCCGGTGTTCTTCTCGAGTCCCGTGCCGCCGCGGTGCTCCAAGTTGACCAGAATGGACAGTGCATCGTCCAGAATCTGGTGATGGCGCTCACCGTTGATATCGGCAAGCGCGCCGATGCCACACGCATCGTGGTCGAATTCGGGGCGATAAAGGCCCTGCTGCTGAGCGGAATCTGCCTGCATCGCGATCCTCCCCTAGATTATTGGACAGTCATTTGAATAGGCATACTAGGAGCATCGCCGGCCCGTTGTGTTTCCCACCCGTTTCGAAACAATCGCGTAACGCACGCCCTACGAGTGGACACCGCCGGCCTCAAGGGCGACAACAAGGGCCCCAGGTTCGGCCTGCAAGCTCACCGCTTCAAACATCTCAATCTGTAACAGGAAGACCCAATTTCGACGACTAACTGTTACAGATTGGAATGTTTTCGAGAGACTGTTCCGAATGTCTTGATCTGTAACACGACGGGCCGGTTTTTGCAGCTAACTGTTACAGATCGAGATATTCCATAGGACCATTTCTTCCTGTCTCGATCTGTAACACCTAGACCCAATTTCCATCCCTAGTTGTTACAGATCAAGACATTTCGGCAATCCCCTTTCACCATCCTATTCAAATACAACAATTTTGTTAGTCTAGGTTAACTTTTTAGCCTAAAAAGGGTATCCTTTGCGGCGTCAAACAAACGGCACGCAGGAGCGCACCATGCTCAACCATCTCAAACAACACTTTGGCTCCCGACGCACTGGTGGTCACGGAGGCCTAGACATTGCGCGGCATATCGGCCCCGGGCTGCTCGTGACCGTCGGCTTTATCGACCCGGGCAACTGGGCCTCCAATATGGCCGCGGGCTCGCAGTTTGGCTACGCGCTGCTGTGGATCGTCACGCTGTCCACGATTATGCTCATCGCGCTGCAGCACAACGCGGCACACCTGGGCATCGCCACGGGCGCCTGTCTTGCCGAGGCCACGACACGTTACCTCCCCCGCCTCGTCGGGCGTGCGATACTCGGCAGCGCATATCTAGCCACGATCGCCACCGCCATGGCCGAGGTCCTGGGTGGTGCGATTGCCCTTCAAATGCTCTTTGGGCTGCCCGTGCGTGCGGGCTGCGTCATCGTGGCGGCAGTATCGATGGCGATGCTCATGACGAACTCCTACAAGCGCGCCGAGCGATGGATCATCGCCTTCGTAGGCGTGGTAGGACTCTCGTTTTTGGCCGAGCTTGCGCTGGTCAAGGTCGACTGGCCGCAGGCCGCCGCAAGCTGGATCACACCCAGTATGCCCACCGGCTCGGCCGCGATTATCGTAAGTGTCCTAGGCGCGGTCGTTATGCCCCACAACCTCTTCCTGCACTCTGAGGTCATCCAATCCATGCACTTCGAAGGCCAAGGCGAGCAGGTTATCGAAGAACGCCTGCGCTACGAGCTCTTCGACACGCTCTTTTCGATGGGCGTGGGCTGGGCAATCAACTCGGCCATGGTCATCCTGGCCGCAACGACCTTCTTTGCGCACGGCATTGTCGTAGACGACCTCGCCGTCGCAGCGGACACGCTCTCCCCCATTCTGGGCCCAGCAAGCTCGACAATCTTTGCGGTGGCGCTGCTGTTTGCGGGCCTCTCGAGCAGCGTGACAGCAGGCATGGCGGCGGGAACCATCACCGCGGGCATGTTCGACGAGGAATACGATATCCACGATCGACATTCCTCGATCGGGGTGGCAGCCTGTTTCGTCGGTGCAGTGGCGGCGTGCCTGGTCGTCCCGAATCCTTTTGAAGGTCTCATCTGGAGTCAGGCACTGCTGTCGCTTCAGCTGCCGATTACGGTCTTTGCGCTCATACGACTCACCAGTTCGCCCCGCGTCATGGGCAAATATGCCAACTCGCGCCCGCTCAACGCGTTGCTCGTAGGGATCGGTGCCATCGTGACGATTCTCGACATCGTGCTGCTAACGGGAATGTAATTGAGATGGCGTGACTGTCCAGATATAACGTCTTAATCTGTAACACGTGAGACCGTTTTAAACCGTCAGATAAATCAAAAGGGCCCCGGCCGAGAATTCGACCGGGGCCCTTGGACAGAGCTATGTGTTGCTACAAGCCGTGTGCCGACGAGCTACTCCTCGACGAGCTCAAACTGATCGGGACCGACGCCGCACACCGGGCACACGTAGTCCTCGGGCAGCTCGGGCGTATCGACCTCAACCTCGTAGCCACAAACGATGCACACGAACTTATACGTCTTCTTCTCCTCAGCCATGATGTTCTCCTCTCGAACGCGACTGGTGATGTACTTCATCTATTAGTATAGATTCTCAATAATATAATGCAAGTATTTTTAAAACATTTCTAGCCTTGATACGAGGACGCCTTCGGAGGCGTCTTGCCCTTCAGGACCTTATGGTAGTAATCGTAGGTGAGCGGCGTCTCGTCGCTCAGACGCTCGGCATCCTCGACCTCGCCGATAAACAGTAGATGCGTGCCCACATCCACAGTGTCGATCAAACGGCAGCTAAACAGGGCCGTCGCGTGCTCGGGCACATAGGGCATGCCCAGAGCCGTCTCGCGGGTCTCGTATTTGGCAAACTTGTCATAATCGCTGCTGGTGCGGAACCCAAAGTTACCGATGTAGAGCATGTCGGCGGTCTGATCGATCACGGTCAGCGCGAACGCTTTGGCCGATGCGATGACGCCCGAGGTGACGTTGTCCTTGTTCACGGCAACCGAAATGCGCGGCGGCATGGACGTCACCTGCACCGCCGTGTTGATGACGCAGCCGGCGCGCAGCCCGTCTGCAGCGGAGCTCACCACGTACAGGCCGCTCGGCATGGTAAAGAACGCAGTTTTGTCCATAACGATCACTCCCCTAGCTCGGGTTGGAACCTCATGGATGTATGTACCCACAAAAAAGGCAGCACCCATAACGGACGCCGCCTTTGAAACATATGTGTCAGAACAGTAAGAAAGATGAGACACCCGCAGTTGCGGTGAAATAGGGACTGAATAGCCCCCTCAAACAGGCAAAACAGTCCGTATTCCACCGCAACTTATGCAGAGTGCCTAACGGTTGCGCTCCTTGAGGGCGCGGTCGATCTCGCGTTGGACATCACGCTTGGCCATGTCCTCGCGCTTGTCATAGAGCTTCTTGCCGCGACCCAGACCCAGCAGCAGCTTTACGCGGCCGTCGGTATTAAAGTAGAGCTCCAACGGAACCAGCGCATAACCACGGTTGCGAAGTTTGCCGTCAAGAAAGTCGATCTCCTTGCGGTGCAGCAGCAGACGACGCCGACGGTCGGGATCGCGATTCCACACGCCACCATGGCTATAAGGGTGGATATGCAGTCCGACGAGCCAGCACTCGCCGCCACGAATCAGCGCAAAAGTGTCAGTGATCTGACAGGCGCGCTCGCGAATCGACTTGACCTCGGTGCCGCTCAGCTCAATACCGCACTCAAACGTCTCATCGATAAAGTACTCGTGATGTGCCGAGCGATTCTTGGAAATGAGTTTGCGCTCGCGCTTACTGGGCATCGCCGGCCTCCTTGGCTCCATCGGCGTTTGAGCCCGCAGTCTCGCGCTTTGCCTTGCGCTCGGCATTGAGCTCGGCATCGCTCTCGCGCACCAGTTTGATAATCGCCGCGCAGGCCTCCTCGCCCACCAAGTCGCGAGCACGTACCGTCAGGCGCGTCGCCTCCTGCTTGTCGCCGTCGCTTGCAGCATCGGTCGCGCACATAATCAGGCAGATGGCAATCTCGGCCGAAGGCGAGGTCGGAACGCCTTGCAGGGCCAGTTCACCCATCACGTGCTCGTCGCTCTCATCGGCGGCATCCGGATAGGTGGTATGGATCTTGTTGAGCAGGCGCGTCGTATGCGCATCGTTGGGCGCCAGGCGCAGCGCCAGACGCGCGCAGCCCACGGCAGCCGAAGCGTTCTCGGTCTCGGGCTCCAAGAAGTACTGACCCAGATTGGCGTAAGCGCGGGCGGCGCACTTGCCATCGCTTGCACGCTCCAGCACCGAGAACGAGAGCGATGCCCATTCCTGCTTGTCTTCGAGTGCGCGGAACAGCTCGGCCAAATCCAAGCGATAGTTGCAGTTCATGGGGTCCCAACGCACAGCCTGCATCAGGGCATTGCGAGCGCTCACATAATCCTGCTGGCGAATGTAGGCAAACGCCATATCAGAGTACAGGCGGTCAAACGGCACCTCGACCTGCACGAGCTCGCGCGGATCCTTCTCCACGCGGCGATAGGCCAAGCGCTCAAACTTGCTATCAAAGCTAAAGTATTGGCGCTTCTCCTCCGTCTTGCACTCGGCGTCGATATACTCCTCGGCGAGCTCCACCAGGCGCTCCAGCAGCGGCGTCGCCGTAGCCAGGTCGCCCTGCGCCAGATAGTTCTCGGCATACGTGATGTCTTGCAAGCTGATGGGCAGGTCCATGACAACTCCTCGGTCCAGGCGGCAGACTCAACGCGCCTTAAACATCGGTCAATACACAAAACCCGGGTCTCTTTCGAGGCCCGGGCATTCATTTTGTGGTAGCCCGTACCAGATTCGAACTGGTGATCTCCGCCTTGAGAGGGCGGCGTCCTAAACCGCTAGACGAACGGGCCATATGTAGCAAATGCAATGGCTGGGATGGAGGGAGTCGAACCCCCATTGACGGAACCAGAATCCGCTGTCCTGCCATTAGACGACATCCCAATGACTGCATCGCTGCGCTCGGCTGTGCCTTTGCGCAAGAAAGAAATATACGGGAAGTCCGGCCGTGACGCAAGCCCCAATTTTGACTTTTTTGAAATTCAGTCAAATACGGCCAACACGTGAAGGACCTGTGAAGTCGACCGCTGCACACGAAGGGCAAAACGCCGCGAGCGGTAGCCGTCAACCGTTGGCAGATTCTACCGCGAAAACGATAGCACCAGGCAACACAATCGAAGTATCAATGATCACGTAGATATCGAGGCGCCATGGACGAAGAGCTTGATTACCTATGGGAGACCCTGGGCCTCGAGATCACTGCTGACCTTTGGCCCGAACGGGACAAAATCCATCCCACTCTGCGCCCCGCCATCACGGTGATGCAGGCAAAATACCGCCGTGCATCCTTTTTGATCATGCGGATGTCATGGCACGCGGGACTCCCCGACCTTAAGCGAATCCAGGCAAGCCTCGTCGAGCTGTCCGGTATGCCGACTGTCATATCCGAGGCGCACCTGGAGCAGCGACAGCGCGAGCGACTGCAACAGCAGCGGATTCCCTTTATCTGCCCCGGTGTTCAGGCATATCTGCCCTTTATGGACGAGGAGTACTGGAGCGGCAAGCCCAACAAGCACGTAAAGGTCTACAATCCGCACGAATGGGCACAGCTTGAGGATTAGCGCATATGCCCGCCAGCCGGGATAGTGCGCATGCCCGCCAACCGGAAAGCTCATCCCGGAATTTACGTCCAGAACGGGACGCGCTTTCCCCTAGAGGCCCCAAACGGAAACCGTATCCCAGATTTCGCGCTCAAACTGGGATACGGTTTCCGCTAGCCCCTTCAACCGGAAACTGCGTCCCGGAATCCGAGCTCAAAACGGGTCGCACTTTCCGCAGCCGCTACAGCAACGCCTCGGCCCAAGCCGCTTCCCTAAAGCCGGGAATCGCAAAGTCGTCGCCCACCAGCAGCGGACGCTTGACCAGCATGCCGTCGGTCGCCAGCAGCTCGTAGCACTCCTGATCCGTCATGCCCGCATCCAGACGCGCCTTCAGGCCCAGCTCTCGATATTTCATGCCCGACGAATTAAAGAAGCGCCGCACCGGCAGCCCCGAACGAGCAATCCAGGTCGCAAGCTCATCAGCCGTGGGATTGTCCAAAACGATATCGCGATCGATATACTCTACCCCATGTTCGTCCAGCCATGCCTTGGCCTTCTTGCAGGTCGAGCACTTGGGATATTCAACAAACAATACCGCCATGGGATTTCCTTTCTTAGAGAAAACAGGTGTCTGGAAAACTGCACATCGACGACCACTCGCGATTGCAGCCGTTATTGTAGTCAATGTCGAAGCATAGGCAGTCGCGATGTCTCGTCTTAAGGCTAGCGCCTCGCATGGGCGCCGATCGGCCGAGTCGCATGGCGCACCAACGCCGCTGCCAGCAATACCAACAGCATGGCGGTGACATAGCCCGCAGCATCGAATCCTAAATCGATAACGTCGAAATGCCTGCCGGGAACAAAGATCTTATGCACCTGGTCGCCAACGGAGCAGGCAGCGCAAAAGAGAAACACAGGCACGCAACGGGAACACACACTCCATGGACGCCTGGAAAAGCAGACCACGATCACCGAGGCGAACAATCCGACGAAGAAAAACTCTACGGTATGGGCGACGCGACGGACGTTTGTGCCCACCCACATGCGAATGGAAGCAAGTCGGCCAGACCGGACATTCGAGGCAGCCGAATCGGTGCCCCCAGTCATTCCGTTCTCCGCCTGAGCTTCACCCGTGGCATCGACAGCCTGAACGCTCGCAGCCTGACCCTCCACCACGCGCGCGGTGGACTCGCTCAGCAACGACGTCTGCACTGCGTTTTGCTCCGTCAGCACCCAGATGCCCGCCAGCGTTGCGGCGAACAGAGCGATCGCGGTCCACCCGATTATTATCTTCATGTGCGCCAAAGGCCAACCTCCGTCTTTTTAAATATGAGCGAGTGTAGCCCCAAATGACATCGTCACCGTATCAAAATTTGAATCGCAACAGGAAGCGACAAAGCGACGCAAACCCCTACCCCGCCTCGCGCATCCAGCGATCGAACGTCCCCACGCACACGCCCAGGCACTTTGCTGCCTGGCTGCGGGTAATATCGCCCGCCTCATAGCTATCGCGCACCAGCTCAAACTGAGGAGGGCACGGCTTGCGAGGTCGACCGAAACGGACCCCTCGCGCTCGCGCCGCTGCAATCCCCTCCGCCTGGCGCCGATGGATATTCTCGCGCTCCACCTGCGCCACGTAGCTCAGCAGTTGCAGCACAATATCGGCAATCAGGGTGTTGGTCACATCCGGCGCGCCGCTGGCCCTGACGCGCGTGTCAAGCAATGGCATGTCCAACACCACAATGGCAACCCCGAGCTCCTTGGTAATGCGTCGCCATTCCTCAAGAATCTCGGAGTAATTACGGCCAAGTCGGTCGATAGAAAGCACCACCAGTACGTCCCCGTCTCCCAGGACGTGCAGCAGCTCGCGATAACGCGGTCGATCGAAGTCCTTGCCGCTCGCATGGTCGGCATAAATATTCGCCGAGCCCACGCCATAGGCGCCCAGCGCATCCAGCTGCCGATTAAGGTTCTGATCGCGCGAACTCACCCGCGCATAACCGTACACCGTCGCCATCTCATCCCCGCTTTCTTGTAAACCTGCCAAAAGGGACAGGTTTATTTTGGTAGGTTTTACCTCTCAAATAGCAGGTAAGCGGGCGGCCGAGCAAACGGCAAGGTAGCCACGATTCAAATGCGAAGGGCGGTCCCGAAAGGCCGCCCTCCGCTCCCCCACCATCAGTCGGGATTTGGCTAATGGATCAGCTTAAAGTCCAAGTGCCCACGTGTGGTATTGACGCGCGAGACCTCGATAATCACGCGCTGCCCCAGCTCGTAACGGGTGCCCGTGTCGGCACCTGTGAGCGTTAGCGCGTCCTCGTCGAACTCGAACCACTCGTTGCCCAGGCTCTTGATCGAAACCAAGCCTTCGACCTGCGTTAGGTCCAAGCGCACAAAGAGGCCCATGCTGCTAACCCACGAGACGGTTCCGGCATAGCGCTCGCCCAGACGGTCCTCATAGTACTGGGCAATCTTGATCTTTTGCGTCGCATGGCTGGCGGCATCTGCCGCGCGCTCGGCATCGCTACATGCGCGGCAGATCTGCGGCAGAATGCGCGGCAGCGACTCGCGCCCCTTGCCGATCAGCCGCGGCGTACGGACCAAGGCGTCCTTGCCGCCGAGCTGCTCATAGGCCAACTGCAGTTTGAGCACGCGGTGCACCACCAGATCGGGGTAGCGACGGATGGGACTCGTAAAGTGACAGTAGCACGGCGCGGCGAGCGCAAAGTGGCCCTCGTTGCGCGGCTTGTACAGCGCGCGCTGCATGCTGCGCAGAAGCAGCGTGTTAACGAGCGGTGCGTTGGCCGTACCGGCGGCAGCATCAACTGCAGCCTGCAGCTCATCGGGGCTCCCCAGGGCAATACCGGCAGCACGACGATCGTCGATGATGCCTAGCTGCGCCAGCGCAACGGCGGCACCGTGCAGGCTATCGGGGCTCGGATCCTCATGCACGCGATAGCAGGCCTCAATATCACGGTCTGCCAGCCACTCTGCAACGCACTCGTTGGCGAGCAGCATGGCTTCCTCGATAAGCGACGTGGCACACGAACGCTCACGCGCCACAATCTGCACGGGTACTCCGTCCTCATCCAATAGAGCGCGAATCTCGGCCGTGTCAAAATCAACTGAGCCGCGGGTGCGACGAATACGACGGCGAAGTTCGGCGAGTTCGTTGGCGGCGACAAGGAAATCGCCGAGGTCGACGTTGTAGCCGCGGGCGGCCTCCTCGCACGCAAGACCGCGCTCAAGCGCTTCCTCGCGCGAGGTTTCGGCAGCCGCAACATCCTCGGCCGCACCCTCCAGCACCGAATACTCAACCGCACCGGCACGCACCAGCAGCGCCTCGGCGCCGTCATAGTCCATACGCACACGCGAGCGAATCACACTGGGGTATGGATCGTAATGCCGCACGCGACCCTGTGCATCGAGCTCGATGTCGACGGTAAACGCAAGACGGTCCTCGTCAGGGCGCAGCGAGCACAGGTCACAGGACAGGCGTTCGGGCAGCATGGGAAGCACACGATCGGCCAGATACACCGATGTCGTACGATGGCGAGCCTCAAGATCGATATGCCCGTCCCAAGCCACATAGTGTGAAACGTCGGCGATATGCACACCCAGCTTGTAGCCACCCTCGGGCGTGCGCTCCAGCGAAATGGCATCGTCAAAGTCGCGCGCGTCGACCGGGTCGATCGTGATGACAAAGCGGTCGCGCAGATCGCGGCGGAGCGGGTCCTTAAGCGCCGCGGACACATCGAGCGAAAGCCCCTCGGCCTCGTCCAGTGCGGCCTCGGGATAGCTATCGGTATAGCCGTAGCGCGCCATCACATATTGAACGCCCAAATCGGGCGCGTCATCTCCGCCAATGCGGCGCTCGATCGTCACAGTGCCCGATTCCAGGCGCGTCGGGTAGGTCAAAATGCGCGCGACAACAGCATCACCCGGGCGGACGCCCAGGCGATCCGCCGAGGTATCCTCGGGCAGGATGAAGAAGTCGGCCTTCAGGCGCGAATCGAGCGGCTCGATCACACCAAGCGGACCGGCGGTCTGGTACGTGCCCACCACGCTTATGGCTGCACGCTCGACCACGCCCTCGATCACGGCGCGCCGCTCACCGTGCGGGCTGTTCTTAATGCTCACGGCAACGGTATCGCCATCCATGATCTCGCGCTTACCGCGGCCCATGACCTTGTAGTCGCCGTTTTCGGTTACAACGTAGGCGCTATGCTCATGGAGCTGCACGCGCCCGGTCAGGCTCGGACGGCGTTCGCTGCGCACCGGCCCGCGCTTATTGCGAGCTCCACGCTTATGCTTGTTATTGCGCCCCATGGCGCCTCCTAACTATCGATTGCGAACTCCAAAGAGTCTACCCAAATGATTCGCTTTCCTGCCGTCCCCTAGGAATCAAAAAACGGGCCGCCCCATAAGAGACGACCCGTTGGAAGGGATGAATTCCAGGCATGCCTACACGCGCAGGTAGCGGCGCATGGCAATGGCAGAACCAAAGAGACCGATAATCACGCCGACCAGAATCAGCGCAGCATAGGTCACCAGGTAGTACTGCGTCGGCAGGGCAAACGACATCCAGCCGATGCTCTCCTGCAGACGCGGAATCATCAGATTGCGCAGCAGCTCCAGAACGCCGATGGAAAGCAGCGAGCCCAAAATGGCCTGCAGTACACCCTCGGTGATAAACGGGCCGCGAATGAAGCCGTTGCTGGCGCCGACCAGACGCATAATCGCAATCTCACGACGACGCGCCGTGATGGACAGGCGAATCGTGTTGTTGATGAAGATGAATGCGATAAAGGTCAGAAGGCCAACGAGCACCACGGCGGCAATGCGGATGTAGTTGGTCACCTGGAACAGGCGGCTTACTTCCTCCTGGCCATACAGTACGCTCGCGTTGACGTCGCCGTCGTCCGCGATCTTTTGGAAGTCGGCATTCTTCTTGAGCTTCTTGGCCGTGCTCTCGACCTGAGACGGATCGTCCATCTCAATCGCAAACGAGGCGGGCAGCGGGTTCTGGCCGTCGAGCGCGCTCATGGTGGCGTCGGCGTTGCCCGACATCTTGCTCGTATACTCGGCCAGCGCGTCGTCCTTGTCCTTATAGGTCACGGACTTGACGTTATTCCACGTCTTAAGCTCGGCCTCAAAAGCCTGAACATCAGCCTGATCGGCGTCATCACTAATGAACGCGTTGATGACAACCTGATCCTCGACGGTGCCGATCACGGAGTTCAGCATCGCAGAGCCCATGATAAACAGGCCGATGATAAACAGCGAAAGGAAGATCGTGATGACGGCGCCGAGCGAGGTAGTCCAGTTACGGAAGAAGTGGCTGATTGCCTCTTTGAAGGAGTAGCCTACGTTAGTTGGTGCCATAGTTGCCGTAACCTCCCCTCTCCTGGTCGCGGATAACGTGGCCGCCCTCGAGGGCGATCACGCGACGGTGCATGCTATCGACCATCTCGCGGTCGTGCGTGGCGACGATCACGGTGGTGCCGGTGCGGTTAATACGCTCGAGCAGCTTCATGATGCCCAGCGAGATCGCCGGGTCGAGGTTGCCCGTCGGCTCGTCGCAGATCAGCAGCGGCGGACGGTTGACCATAGCGCGGGCGACGGCAACGCGCTGCTGCTCGCCACCGGAAAGCTGGTCGGGCAGCGAGTCCATCTGATCGGCCAGGCCGACCAGACGCAGCACCTCGGGCACCTGGCTGCGAATGACGCCCTTGGGCTTGCCGATGCACTGCAGGGCAAACGCCACGTTTTCGTAGGCGGTCTTTTGCGGCAGAAGCTTAAAGTCCTGGAACACGGCGCCAATCTGGCGGCGCAGGAACGGAACCTTGCGGTTCTTAATCTTCATGAGGTCCTGACCGGCGACCAGGATGCGGCCGCTCGTCGGCTTGACGTCGCGGTTGAGCGTCGACAGCAGCGTGGTCTTACCCGAGCCGGAGTGACCGACCAGGAAGACGAACTCGCCCGGATAGATCTCGATGTTGATGTCGTCGAGTGCAGGCTTGTTGGGCTGTGCCGGATAGATCTTGGTGACATGCTCCATAAGGATGACGGGCTCGACACCGGCCTGCTTGGCCATCTTCTTGCGGCTGGCCTGCGGATCGATGGGCGCAAACACCGACGTAAAATCGGGGTTGTTGAGCGCGTTATCGAGGCTTGCGACCTCGGCGGCCTGATCGCTCTCGACCACCGGGACAGCAGGCTGCGTGGGGTCGGGAATAGCGGCAAAGAGACCGGACTGCGCAGGCTGAGGAGCCGGCGTCGCAGGGGCCAAGGGGTCGGGAATGCCGACCATGGTAGGCTGCGGCGTGGCGGCGCCAGCCTGAGGTTGCTCCACGCGAGCGGTCACGGCCTGAACGGGCTCAAAGCCCGCCGTGCCGGAAAGCGCGACATCGCTGGTGGGATTGTAGGCAAAGGGATCGGATGCCGGCTGTGCCTGATCTGCCGGCTGAGCGGGGGCCTGAGCAACAGGCTGGCCCTCTGAATCCGGAGTGGCGAAACGACTGCCCTGGACGCCTGCCTGCGTCTTGGGGGCATCATCGCCCGCACCGGAGGTACGGAAGTGGTTACCCACTGGTGCTCCTTATCGTCGTGCGTTTAAACTACATGAGCGCTTTGTATTTTAGCAGCATTAGCTTTGCTGCACATAAGAAGCATGGCGTGCTTAGGGATCCCGTCGGCCGGACACAGGGTTACTCTCCAAATCGTCCTCGGACATGTCGGAGCCCCCGCTGCGCGCTTCGCGCTGCGGGGGCTCCTCCGTCCTGCGGAAAGATTTGGAGAGTAGCCCTGTGTCCGGCCTGCGGTAACTAAGGGGTCGCCGCGTTTTACTTGGGGTGCTGCATATACAAAGTTGGAAGGGTCTGAATTGCGCTTTGTCGATATATGCCCTTTTCCCTGATGGGACCGTGCTTGAGGGGCGTCTTCATAAGTTGCGGTGAAATACGGATTAATTGAGCCTTTAAGCTGGCAAAACAGTCCTTATTTCACCGCAACTGAAACAGGGGCGCTCTCCAAGAGAG
>CAJLAV010000040.1:0-16053 GCA_905204735.1 uncultured Collinsella sp.
GCGCCCGCACGACCGAGATTCTGGAGCCGAGCCCCGATCGTATTCAGTCCCCCTGCCCCTTCGTTGGCATCTGCGGCGGTTGTTCGTGGGGCAATCTCTCACGCACGGCGCAGCTTGCCGCCAAAGAGCAAAATCTGCGCTCCACGCTCGAGCGCATCGGCAAGTTCGCTCCTGAGCAGGTCGATAAGTTGGTACAGCCCATCTGCCACACCAAGGACGACTGGGGCTACCGCAATAAAATCGAGCTCGAACCGACCGTCGTCAACGGTCGCGTGCGCCTTGGTATGCACGGTGTCGACCCCAGCAAAATCGTGACCGTCGATGCATGCCCGCTGTTCGATAAGCGTTTTCCCAAGGCGCTCAAATCGGTCGTCGGCGCACTCAACTATCTAAGCGGCAGCCATGACTTGGGGCTCGAACGCGTGGGCATTCGCGCATCGCGCCGCACCAAGGCACTCGAGGTCGCACTCTGGACGCCCACAGGCTCTTTTCCGCGCTCGCAGGTCTCCCGCGTGCTGGCGGACGCCGCTCACCCCACGAGCATCGTGCGCGTGATGAGCAAGGGCGAAAAGAAGGCCCGCCGCGTTTCCAAGGTGGAGATGCTCGCCGGAGAGGGCTCGTGGACCGAGAACATCGCCGAGGGCCAGATGCGCTTGTCTGCCCCGTCGTTTTTCCAGGTCAACACCAAGGGCGCCGAGATTTTGATTGATCTCGTTATGGACGCCCTCGACCCGCAGGAAGACGAGCTGGCCGTGGACCTGTACTGCGGCGCCGGCACCTTTACCCTGCCGCTCGCCCGCCGCTGCGACTTTGTCGCCGCCGTCGAAGCCTATGGCCCGGCCGTGCGCGACCTGCGCCGTAACTTGGAGATCAACAAGCTCGATAATGTCGATGTCATCGGCGGCGACGCGGTGCGCGAGTTCCCCGATCAGGACGCCGACGTCCTGGTAGTCGATCCGCCGCGTGCGGGCTTGGCGCCCGAGGCCATCGACCTCATCGCGAGCACGAGTGCCCGCGATGTCGCCTACGTGAGCTGCGACCCGGCGACTCTGGCCCGCGACCTCAAGCGCTTTGTCGAGGAGGGCACCTTCTCCCCCGTCAAGATCACGCCGGTCGACCTATTCCCGCAAACCTTCCACTGCGAGACCGTCGTCCACCTTAGGCGCAACTAGCCACTTAATCATTGCTCAGAAAAATCATTGGGAAATCGAGCGTGGCAAGCGGAGGTCTTCGGGGTATAAGACGGCTAATTGTATGCCGCCTATGAAAGGAACCCTCATGCCCAGCGTTGCCGTTCTCGCCGCCGATGGCTTTGAAACTATTGAATGCTTGACCATGGTCGATGTCATGCGTCGCGGCGGCGTGCGTGCCACGCTCGTCTCGATCATGCCCACGCGTGAGGTCGTAAGCTCGCTGCAGATCCCCGTGACCTGCGATGCGCTCTTTGATGAGATCAACTTTGACGAGTACGACTGCGTCGTGCTGCCCGGCGGCCTGCCCGGTGCCACCAACCTGCGCGCCGATCAGCGCGTCTGCGACGTGGTCTGCGAGTTCGCCGCGACCAAGCACGTTGCCGCCATCTGCGCTGCCCCGTTTATCCTGGGCGAGCTCGACCTACTCGAGGGACGCCACGCCACATGCTTCCCCGGCTTTGAGAAGAGCTTCCCCGAGGGCGCCTATACCGGCGACAAGGTCACGCACGACGGCAACATCATCACCGCCAGCGGCATGGCCCAGTCGCTCCCCTTTGCGCTTGAGCTGCTGCGTACGCTCGCCGGCGACAAGGCTGTCGAGAAGGTTGCCGAGGGCATTCAGCTATGATTTTGGCTTCGCAATCACCGCGCCGCATCGAGTTGATGCGCGAAGCGGGCTACGACATCCGCGTCATTCCCGCTGACATCGACGAGACTCCTTTTGATGACGAGGCCCCGCTTACGCTTGTCGAGCGCTTAGCTCGCGCTAAGGCTGCCGCCGTTGCCGCCGAGCACGCCGAGCCCAATGAGCTGACCATCGCGGCCGACACCATCGTTACCTTCGATGACAAGATTTTGGGTAAGCCGGCAAACGAGGACGAAGCCCGCACCATGCTCCACGAGCTCTCGGGGCGCACGCACCAGGTCGCAACCGGCGTCTGCATCGTTAGATCCGGAGACGTCACAGCCCCGCACGCCGCCGAAAGTCTGTCGTTTGTCGATGTGACCGACGTGACATTCTACGAGCTTTCTGACGAGCAGATCGAGCGCTACGTCACCTCGGGCGAGCCCATGGACAAAGCCGGCGCCTACGGCATCCAGGGCGTCGGCGGGCGCATGCTCGTGCATGATATTTCAGGCGACTTCTACAATGTGGTTGGCCTGCCCATCGCTCGCGTCGCACGCGCGATTCAAAAACTCTCGTAATTGCATCTGGCGCTGGGTATCCCCCAGCGCCTACAATTTTGGCGTACCGTACGGATCCCGACCGGGCAAAAGGCCCGGCGGAAAACCGATAGGAGAAAACATGGACACACTGCTTGAAGCCATTGACGTTTGCGATGTCGATGGCTTTTGCTTTGGCAACTATACGGACGAGGAGGCCGGCACCGGTTGCACCGTAATTGTGGCACCCGAGGGCGCCACCGGCGGCGTTGACGTTCGCGGCGGTGCGCCGGCGTCGCGCGAGACCGACCTGCTGCGCCCCGAGAACACCGTCGATAAGGTCCACGCCGTCTGCCTTTCGGGCGGATCGGCCTTTGGACTGGAGGCCGCAAGCGGCGTCGCCCGTGAGCTCGAGAGCCGCGGCATCGGCCTTCCCGTCGGCCCCACGCAGGTGCCCATCGTATGCTCCAGCTGCATCTTCGACCTCGCCTTTGGCGACCCCACCGTACGCCCCGACATTGAGGCTGGCATCGCCGCCGTGCGTGAGGCGCTCGACAACACCCCCACCACGCTCGAGCAGGGCAATGTAGGTGCCGGCACCGGTGCCACCGTGGGCAAACTCATGGGCCCCACCACCTGCATGAAGGCCGGCCTCGGCGCTGCCGCCGTGGCACTCGGCCCTGTTAAGGTGGGTGCCGTGGTCTCGGTCAACGCCTGCGGCAATGTCGTCGACCCCTTCACCGGTGAATGGGTCGCTGGTATGCGCGCTGCATCAGATAGCGACCAGATCGTCGACATGGAGCTCGCAGCCTTTGCCGCAGCTGGCTCTATGCAGATGCCGCTCGACCGCACCAACACCACCATCAGCTGCATCGTCACCAACGTTGAGCTCACCAAGGCTCAGGCCACCAAGGTCTCCCAGATGGCCGCAGACGCCTATGCGCACGCCATCCGCCCCACACACACCACCAACGACGGCGACACCATCTACACCCTCGCCAGCGGCAAACTAGACGCTCAGGCAAGCGCCGCCGTACCCCTAGACCTGCTGGGCATGCTCGCCGTAAGGGCCCTGGAAACCGCCATCGTAAACGGAGCCAAAACCGCCAAAACCTCCCACGGCATCCCCGGCGCCGCAAAGTAGTCCACTCGACCGTCGGTCGGAGACGGGCGGGCGTTACGTTTGCTGCTCTACAGTCCTATGCAAGACGAAGGCCACATTAAGCGGCCTTCTTTGCATGCGGAACTCGCGACAAACGTAACGCCCGTCCGTCTCCGACCGACTACCAACTAAGATCTTTTCAGCCCAGGCCCCTGTGTACCGCGCGTCTAAGATCTTCAAATTCAGGCAGTCTGACAACCGATTCTTATAGCAAAGGCCCCTTGGCCTTTAGTTTGATACAAGTTCCGCACGAGTCGGAAAGCACTTAATGTGCTTTCCGTGCGAGCAGGACTGTTCGCAGTAGCAAACTAAAGGCCAAGGGGCCCAGTCAACCTATCAGCAGCGATTACTCGGCAGCTAGTTGAATTTGAAGATCTTTGAGGCAAGACGGTATAGGCCAAGCGTGGTTTTGTCTCCGGCCCGTCCGCGCAGATTGGTGAAGAACCCGACCACGCCGTAGCGGGCACGACGATACATGCGCTCGTCGTAGGCCTTCAAATCATTCCACAGCGTCTTTAGGCGCTCGTCGGCGCAATCTTCCTCGGAAAGCTTGGTGAGCACCGAGCAGATCGCCATCATCATGGTGAAGTAGCCCATCATGTACGAACGTAGGCGTGACGACTCGACATCGCTGTACAGGTGGTACGACTCCATCATGATACGCGTAACACGGAACTGCTGGTCCAGACGCTTGACCATCGTGGCCTCGTTGACACTCTGGCCCTCGCGACCGATAAAGTAGCGGTAGAGGTCGATGTCGGCGTAGTACATGGTCTTGCAACGCGGCAGCGGCACGTAGGCGTAGATGTTGTCCACATAGAACGTGTGCGGCGGCATGGGAAGGTTGGACTCGCGCAGCACATCCGTGCGATAGCACAGGCTGTGCATGAGTAGGTTCTGGTCCAGGCGGAAATGACCGATCTGATCCCAAGAAAAGATCTTTTTGCGCGGCAGGGCAAATTTGTAGCCAATAGCGGTATGCGTGCCCTCGTAAACCTTCTCGTACACGTAGTTCGAGATAAACAGGTCAACGCGCTGGTCGCGCTCTTCAAAGCCACGCAGAATCGACAGCACGGTCGAAAGGGCAGCACCGTCAAGCCAGTCGTCCGAATCAACAACCTTGTAGTAGGTGCCCTGCGCCTCGCGCAGACCCGAAAGGACGGCAATACCGTGACCGCCGTTCTCCTGGTGCACCGCGCGGATGATTCCAGGGTAACGGGCCTCCCACTCGTCGGCCTTGGCGGCCGTCTCGTCCTTGGAGCCGTCGTCCACCACGATAATCTCGATATCGGTGGCGTAATTGCTCCCCTCCAAGATAGAGGTGATGCAATGGTCCATGTCCTTGGCGGCGTTATACGAGGGAATACCGAATGTTATGACTTTATGCATGGCAGGCGATAATCTCATCCGAAAGATCGAGGGCGGAATTGGTCACAGCGTCCATATCGTAGTAACGATACTCGGCCAGACGACCCACCGGGTGGAAGTTCGTCAGGTTCTGGACGCGCTCAAGATAGCGCTCATAGAGCTCACGGTTCTCGGGCTCAAGAATGGCGTAGTACGGCGTCTCACCCGAGCCGGGCGTATAGGCCTTGGAGTATTCCTTCATGATGGTGGTCTTGCCGGGCAGGACCTGGCCAGTCATATTCTTGAACTCAGTGATGCGCGTGTAATCCTCGCTCGTGGTGTAGTTGACGGTGCCCACGGGCTGGAACTGATCCATATCGAGCGTCTCGAACTTCATGTCGAGCGTGCGGTACGGCAGCGCGCCCAGGTCGAGGTTGAACAGCTCGTCGAGCGGACCGGTGTAGACGATCTCGCCGCCATAGACCTTGCCGTCGATCTTGACGGTGGTCTCGTCGATTTCAAAGAGGTCACGGGCGTCCACGTCGCAGAATACGTCGATCAGATCGTGATCGAGCATGTGCTCGAACAGCGCGGTATAGCCGTCCTGCGGCATGCCCTGGAAAGGAGCCTGCGGGAAGTAGCGATCGTCATCGCCCACAAAGACGGGGACGCGGCCGGTGATCGAGGGGTCGATCTGATCGGGCGTCTGGCCCCACTGCTTCATGGTGTAATGCAAAAAGACGTTCTCATAGACATAATCGGCGACCTCGGCAAGATCCGGGTCGTTCTTCTTGCGCAGCTCCATAATGGGCACCTTGACGTCCTTGCCAAAGGTCTCCACGAGCTTTTGGTACAGTTCCTCGCCGCGCTCATCGCCAAAGGCAAGCTTAAGGCTCGCATGGTTAAAGGGCACGGGCATAAGGGTACCGTTGATGTTGGCGAGCACCTTGTGCTGGTAGTCAGTCCACTTGGTAAAGCGCGACAGGAAGTTATGCACGCGCTCGTTAAAGGTATGGTAGATGTGCGGGCCATACTCGTGGACAAGGATTCCCGCCTCGTCAGTGCAGTCGAAGGCATTGCCCGCAATGTGGCTACGGCGCTCCAAAACGGCAACACGATAGCCGATGGTTTCGGCAAGACGGCGGGCGCAAACGGCACCGGCATATCCAGCACCGACGACAATCATGTCGTACGCGCCGGCGTTAAAGCCTTCAGGCAGGCCTGAGGTAATCTGCATCGATACTCCTTGTCAAAAGCCACGGGCTCGTTAGCTGGGCTTTTCTCGAACATTCTTCGAGACATATTTATCAGAGCGATTATAGCGCTAATGCGTCCTATAATGAGCTTGCCACACAAGGAAAGCTCAAGCACCGCGGCGTACATTATTGAAAGGTAAACCCGCTAGCAGCGGGTTTATTCGTGTGCAGCCGAGGGCCTGGAGCTTAGCGAAACGCTTGTAAGGAGTAACATGAGCGATTTCCTAAACCGTATGAAGTCTGCCGCCAAGGCCGACCTTAAGACCATCGTCCTGCCCGAGGGCGAGGACCCGCGTACCATCGTCGCCGCCACCAAGATCATCGAGGAGGGCCTGGCAAAGATCGTCATCCTGGGCAACCCCGACGAGATCGACGTTCCCGGCGCTACCGTCATCGACCCGCGCAACGCCGAGAAGCACGAGGAGTACGCGCAGAAGTTTGCCGAGCTCCGCGCCAAGAAGGGCGTTACCATCGAGCAGGCTCGCGCCCAGGTGATGGACGCCACCTACTTTGGCACCATGATGGTCAAGATGGGCGACGCCGACGGCCTGGTCTCCGGCGCCTGCCACTCCACCGCCGACACTCTGCGCCCCGCGCTGCAGATCCTTAAGACCGCCCCGGGCACCAAGCTGGTCTCTGCCTTCTTCGTGATGTGCACCGATACCCCGCAGTTCGGCACCGACGGCACGCTGATCTTCGCTGACTGTGGCCTCAACATCAACCCGTCCTCCGATGAGCTCTCCGAGATCGCCATCGCCTCCGCTCACTCTTGGTCCACCTTCATGGGCAATGTGGAGCCGCACGTGGCCATGCTCTCCTACTCCACCATGGGCTCCGCCGGTGGCGAGGTCGCCAAGAAGGTCCAGGAGGCCGTGAAGTTCTGCAAGGAGAAGGCTCCCGAGCTCGCCATCGACGGCGACCTGCAGCTCGATGCCGCCATCGTCCCCACCGTCGCCCAGCTCAAGGCTCCCGGCTCCTCCGTCGCCGGTAAGGCCAACGTGCTCGTGTTCCCTGACCTCGAGGCCGGCAACATCGGCTACAAGCTGGTCCAGCGCTTCGCCGGCGCCGACGCCTACGGCCCCATCCTGCAGGGCATCGCCAAGCCGGTCAACGACCTGTCGCGCGGCTGCTCTGCCGACGACATCGTGGGTGTCGTAGCCATCACCGCCGTCCAGGCTCAGATGGCTGAGTAGCGGACGTATCCCCTCGGGACAGGAATTTCCGCCCGCTAGCAAAAGGCCTCCGGAGCTGTTGCTCTGGAGGCCTTTCGTTTACTTGCAAATGCGTGCGTTAGTTGTTCTTGGTCAGACGCTCGACGTCGTGGGCGATCATGTATTCCTCGTCGGTGGGGATGACCATGACCGTAACGGCTGAACCGGCGGCGCTGATGACCTGCGGGCCGTTGCCCACGGCCTCGCGGTTCTTGTTGTTGTCGATGCGTACGCCCAGCCACTCAAAGCAGTCGCAGAAGGCCTTGCGGATCGACCAGTCGTTCTCGCCGATGCCGGCGGTAAAGGTGATGGTGTCCACGCCCGCCATGGAAGCGATCATGGAGCCGGCCTGCTGCATGGCCTTGTAGGCGAACATATCGAAGGCGAGCAGGCAGCGCTCGTCGCCCTCGGAGGCGCGTGTACGGATGTCGCGGGCGTCGTTGGAGATGCCCGAGATGGCAAGCAGACCAGACTGCTTGTTCATCATGTCATCAACTTCCTGATAGCTGTAGCCTCCCTCGCGCTGGAGGTAGCACACGGTGGCCGGGTCAATGGAACCACAGCGAGTGCCCATCATCAGGCCGTCGAGCGGCGTGAGGCCCATCGTGGTGTCGCGGCACACGCCGTCCTCGATAGCAGCGAGCGAAGCACCGTTACCCAAATGGCACGAAAGCAGACGGTGGCAGCGCGAGCCCAGGATCTCCTTGGCCATCATCCACTCGTAACGATGACTCGTTCCGTGGGCGCCATATTTGCGCACATGATACTTGTCGCACACGTCCTTGGGCAGGGCGTAAGTGTAGGCAACCTCGGGCATGGTCATGTGGAACGAGGTGTCGAAGACCGCCACGTTGGGCAGCTCCGGATACTTCTCACGGCAATACTTAATCGCTGCGGCCTCGCCGTAGTTGTGCAGCGGAGCAAGCGGTGCCACCTCAAGAATCTTGGCCATAACCTCGTCGTCGACAACTGCGGAATCATCGAAGTGCCAGCCGCCCTGAACGATACGATGCCCAATGCCATCGATCGTAAAGTCGGTCTTCTCGAGCTCCTCGAGCACGCAAGCGATAGCAGAGCGATGATCGGGGAAGGGAACCCCCTCGGTCTGCTTGGCGCCACCGTTCTCGGAATGACCAAAGATACCCATGTCCGAGCCGATACGCTCGCAGTTGCCCTTGGCGAAAACCTCGCGGGTATCGGTATCCAGAAGCTGATATTTAAGGCTTGAGCTGCCGGCGTTGACAACAAGTACGTTCATGAGACTCCTTTGCAGTGCAATACGGTCGACGCAGACCTCTTAAGGCGACCGCATTTTAATAAGAAGTTATCACATCTTAATAAATAGCTATCAGGCATATCGCCCAACGAGCGCAAAAGAGGGGCTGAACGGCACTTGGTCGTCCAGCCCCTCCCCTCTTGCAATTACTTGCCGTTGACGATGCGCTCGACGTCGGAAGCGATCATGAACTCCTCGTCCGTGGGGATGACGAAAATCTTGACCTTGGAATCCTTGGCAGACAGGCACCAAGCGCCATCGCCACGCAGGGCGTTACGGGCATGGTCCATCTTGACGCCCATAAAGGCCAGACGGTCGGCAACGCCGGCGCGGACAGCCGGAGCGTGCTCGCCGATGCCGGCGGTGAAGACGAGCGTGTCCATACCGCACATAGAAGTAGCCATCTCGGCAGCCTTGGCGGCAATCTTGTAGACGAACATATCGAAGGCGAGCTGAGCCTCGGGGTCACCGGCAGCGGCGAGCTCCTCGACGTTACGGCAGTCGTTGGTCTTGCCGCCGGTCACGGCCAAAAGGCCGGACTTCTTGTTCATCATCTCATCGACCTCATCGAAGGTGTAGCCGCCCTCGCGCTGCAGGTAGCACACGGTAGCCGGGTCGATGGAGCCACAGCGGGTGCCCATCATGACGCCGTCGAGCGGGGTGAGACCCATGGTGGTGTCCATGCACTTGCCATCCTCGATGGCGCACAGGGAAGCGCCGGAGCCGATATGGCACACGACGACCTTGCGGGCCTCGCCGTTGGTCATCTCGGCGACCTTCTTGGAGATGTAGCGGTAGCTGGTGCCGTGGGCGCCGTACTTACGGATGTGCAGCTTGTCGCAAACATCCTTGGGAAGGGCGTAGGTCTTGGCGACCTCGGGCATGTTGAAGTGGAAAGCGGTGTCGTAGACCGTAACGTTGGGCAGATCGGGATACTGCTCCAGGCAGTACTCGATAACGTTGGCCTCGGGGTTGTTGTGCAGCGGCGCCAGCGGGGCGACCTCGCGGATCTTGGCGAGGACGTCCTCGTCGACGAGGGAGGAATCGCCGAAGTACCAGCCACCCTGAACGATACGGTGACCAATGCCCTCGATCTTGACGCCGTTGGCCTCGAGGTCCTTCAGAACGACCTCGATGGCGACCTTGTGGTCGGGGAACTCGATGTTCTCGGTCACCTTCTTGGAGCCATTGGCAGCATGGGTGAAGGTACCACCGGTAAAGCAGACGCGCTCGCAGGAGCCCTTTGCGGACACCTTATGGGACTTGGTGTCGATGACCTGATACTTAAGGGTCGAAGATCCCGCGTTGACGACCAGAACGTTCATGTGTCTCCCTACTAACAGGCGGTGTGGCGCCGCCAGGTTACATACGCTTCAATAATAAACCCAAACGCCCTCGCGCTCGGGTTTATTGCGTTGATATATAAGTTATCGGTGCCTAAATACTCATGGCCTTTGACTTGTAAGACGAAATAGCGCGGGGATATACACCAGGGAAGAAATCCCGAGCGCAACAAGCAATACGACTCGAATGCCCGCGATGCTGCTCAACGCAGCATTGAACAGATAGAAAAGGATGGCACCCACCGCCACCATCTGGCTTTGGACCGAAATCAGTGAACAGCGCATCGAAGAATCGACAGCATTTTGAAAAATTGAGTATTTAATTGGAGCAAATAACGAGTACGCGACCGTCTGCAGTACATAGAACACGGGCAGCAAATAGACCGGAGTAAAGGGAATCAAAAACAGAGCAGCCAGGGAAAGGCGCACGATGCCGCAAATACGCGCAAAACGGCCCTTGTCGACATGAGCAATCACACTGGGCACAATAAGCCCCATGGAGGCCGAGGCAAGAAGCTGGACCGCAATGATCACACCCGAAGCGACGGCATTCATTCCGCGACCCGCAAGCAACAGTGAGAAAAAGTCTTCCAGGGCGACAAAAGCAAATGCCTGAGAGCAGTCCATGATGAACGCTGAACGAAGAATGCCGTTACGCGCAATAGCGGCACCGATCATCTTCGGGCTAATTCCACGCTTAGGTGTCGCTGTAGTGTCCCCTCTTCGCATCTCAGGAATGCAGACAACGACAACCAACGTCAACACCATTGCGATGATATCTGCCAAAAGACCAATGAAATACGCGCCAGCGGACGAAATGAAACCGCCCACACAAGCGGAGAGGGCATAAGAGGCATAGAAAACAAATCGCTCAACGACATTAAGCCTTACGAGCTGGTCCAGAGAGACGCTGTCAATGTAAATCGCTTCCATGGACCCGCTCATACATGCAGCGGCAAAACCTTTGAGAGCAAACGCGCCGATTAAAAGCAGAGGAGAACGGACGAGAAGCAGGGCGGCGTAGTATCCAAGCATCCCCACGACGCCAACGAGACCACTTGTCTTTCGTCCAAACCTATCGGCAATATAGCCAGTGGGAACTTCAAGGATGAACTTGCTCACTTGATATGCAATCATCATGCTAGAAATCGCCACCATCGAGAATCCGACGAATTCAAGGTAAACCGTCAGAAAATACAAAATGGTGCTGAAGTTCGACAGAAAAACAAACGTCATATAAAGCAAAACCGTACGGTTTTTCATGCTCCGCCCTCCAAGAGTCAACAATCTAAATCGGAATCTTGGAAAAGCATGAGGGCAAAGCCGTCAGTCATGTGTTACAAGGCGTCAACATTCACTTGACGACACGAGGCCAAATGGCCTCACGAAGCAAGATGACGCAATAGGTGAAGAAATACCGTCTGGTGTCGATCGGTCCAGGCATTTTGTCGATAGCAAAAGTAGATGGGCAAGGCTACGTCATGCGAACCTTCAATAGAGCACTCGCTCACTTCCGACCCATCTGATGCGAGAGAAGAGCCAGAAAAACCCAATATCAATCCCCCGGCTTGAAGAAACTCAGCCTGCGCTCTGTTTCCGTATTCGACGTCGCGGAAGCGGAAATTAACCAGCTGAGCTTCGGGGCATTGATTGATCGCATTGAGACAGGGCGACAAATTAATGGGAACAGCTAACCTGCCGCCCAGTAACTCACGAACGGTCATAGCACCCACAGATTGATGACCCGCTGGGCACGAAAGAACCTTGAGCTCCTTTTCACCCAAGTATTTCGAAGAAAGGACACTGTCCCTTGGTTCCTCAAATGAGATGGCCGCATCCGAAATGCCAAGCACAAGTGATTCAAAGCATGTAGCCGTTGGCTGATGCCACACATCAAGGTGAATCTGAGGGTGCGAGCTTTCAAACGAGTCGTACCAGTTTTCGGAAAAAAGGCGCCCCCGCCCGTGAAGACAGGGGACGTAAAGACGAAAGTGGCCGTCGGGCGAAACGCCACCGTTCCCCGATTGGGTGTACTTTTTGAGATCGTCGACTTGTGCCAGGATCACGCGTGCACGACGCGCAAATTCTCTGCCCGCCGGAGACAAAACAGCCTCCCCCGCCGATCGATTGAGCAAAACGATCTGATACTCAGACTCCAGTTTCTTAATTGCCGACGAGACAGCCTGTGGGCTCACGTGAACGGCGCGAGCCGCTTTGCGCACGCCGCCGTAGTTCGCTACCGCTTGAAGGTATTCGAGTTGAGAAAACTGCATAGGTTACTCCAAAGGCAGCCAAGGCGACGGGCCGTGCGTCCTCAGATGAGGTTCTCGCCCAGGTTCTTGCCGCCGAGGACGTGCATGTGGAAGTGCATGACGGTCTGACCGGCGTTGACGCCCTTGTTGGAGATGACGCGGAAACCGTCCTCCAGACCCTTGGCCTTGGCGACCTCCTGGATGGCGTGGGCCATGGCGCCCATGGTCTCGGCAGGTACGTTATCGGCGATGTCACTGTAGTGCTTCTTGGGGATCACGAGCGTGTGGACCGGCGCCTGGGGATTGAGGTCGTCGAACGCGATGACCTGGTCATCCTCGTAGACGACGGTCGAGGGGATCTCGTGGTTGGCAATTTTGCAGAAGATGCAATCACACATGGTTGGTTCCTTTCTCACAGACCAAGGTAATTATATTTGGTCGGGATGGTTAGAACGAAAGGTTGTCGTCGGTGTTGGCGGCTTCGCCGTCGGCGAGCACGTCGTTGCCGTCGACGTCCTTCAGGAGCACCGAGACCTTCTGCTCGGCATCGGACAGGCGGGTGCGCAGGCTCTTGAGGAGCTCGACGCCGCGGGTATAGCTCTCGAGCGACTCCTCGAGCTCCATATCACCCGACTCCAAGCTGCGGATGATGAGCTCCAGCTCCTGCGAGGCCTGCTTGTACGTAAGCTGCTCGACCGGGGTCTTCTCTGCCATATCTGTTTCCTTTCCTAAAGGTTTATCGCTATGAAACGCGGCTTACTCGACCGTATCGACCGTTGCCGCCACGTTGCCGTCTGCCATGCGCACACGAATGGCGTCGCCGGGCTTAAAGGTCTTGGCACTCGTAGCCACGCCATCATCGCTGTACGCGATGGAATAGCCGCGGGCAAGCACCTTGAGCGGCGACAGGGCATCGAGCGAGGCTGCCGCACGGCCTAGGTCGGACGCGGGTTTGCTGAGCATCGTACGTCCCTGATGCTCCAGACGGGAGCTTGCGAGCATGAGTGCATGGCGCTTGCCATCGAGCCCTGAGGTGCTTGCGATCAAGCGCTCGGGCAGACGCTCGAAGTTGGAGCGGAAGGCCCCAACCGAACGCGTTATGGCGCCCGACAGTCGATCGGCCGTCAGGGCAAGCTCAGACTCGCGACGCTCGACCATAAACGTTGGGTCATTGAGGCACGGGCGGCACGCGGCTGCATCGAGCGCATCGCCCAAACGAGCCGTATAGGTGTCCCAGGCACGACGACCGCGCTGGTCGAGCATTTCCAGATCGACCTGATCCGACCCGATCATCGAAGCCATCGCGGCACCCAGACGTTGATGGCGCGTCTCGAGCACGTCGGCCAACTCCGTCATAGCCGGCGCCACCGATTCTGCCGCTGCCGTTGGCGTGGAGGCGCGACGGTCGCTCACCATGTCGCAGATCGAGGTATCGGGCTCATGTCCAATGCCCGTCACCACGGGCACGGGACAGGCTGCCACCGCACGGGCAAGCTCCTCGTCGTTAAAGGTCATGAGGTCCTCGAAGGAACCGCCGCCGCGCACCAGCAAGATGCAATCGGGCGCCGGCGTAATGGCAGCGGCGCGGCGCAAGCCTTCAATAAGCTCTACCGGCGCACCCTCGCCTTGAACCTTGGCGCCCACGCAGACGAGCTCGACGAGCGGGTTGCGTCGGCGCAGCGTACGCTTGACGTCGTCAATCACGGCACCCGAAAGCGAGGTGACGACCGCCACACGCGAGCAAAACACCGGAATGTGACGTTTACGCGCCTCGTCCATCAGGCCCTCGCGACGCAGCTTTTCGGCCAACTGAGCCACTTGTTGACGCAGCAGGCCCTCCCCCGCCAGCGAGAACGAGCGGGCGACGAAGCTCATGCGACCCGTAGGCTTGTAGAGACTGAAGCTGCCCTTAAAGCTTACCTGCATGCCGTCGCGCAAGTCGAAGGTGCGCTTAAGGTAGGCGCCCTTCCAGATGATGCAGTCGACGGCCGCCGAGTCGTCCTTGATTTGGAAGTAGCAGTGGCCGCTTCGGGCGTTGGGACCACGGAAACCCGTGACCTCGCCCAAAACGCTCAGCTGCGGAATGGCATCGAGCGCGCCGGCGGCGATCTCCACCGCTTGGCTCACGCTGAGCTCCTTGCGCTCCTGCCCATCCGATCCGTCGAACTCGGCGGAAACGGCATTGCCGGTTAGATTCCAGCCTGCCACGCAGCCTCCTTTCGTCATCGTGCACAGAGGCTCCGGCCCCGTGCAAATTTAAGTCCAACACATAGTACAGCGCCGCGAGGACACGAATCCCCGCGGCGCCTGCCTGTCCTATTTGTTATCGGTTGGAGTTTCTGTTGTAGCGAGCCATCAGGTAGAGCAGCTGAATAATCGAGGTGAGCGCCGCCGCCACGTAGGTGAGCGCGGCTGCCGTCAGCACCTTCTTGGCACCGTTGACTTGCTTGGAACTCATGCCCGACTGCTCGATATACGCCACGGCGCGGCGACTGGCATCGATCTCGACCGGCAGCGTAACCAGCTGGAACAACACGCTAAACGAGAAGAAGACCAGCGCGAGGGTCGTGAGCCCCGCGATGTTCATGAACAGGCCCAAGAGCAACACGATGGTCCAAGTGTTCTGGGTAAAGTTGACGACAGGGACCAGGGCGGTGCGAACCTTCATCATGGCGTAACCGCTTTGACGCTGGGCGGCATGGCCCGCCTCGTGGCAGGCGACGGCAACGCTTGCGACCGACCCGCCCGAACGGTTGGCATCCGACAGATACAGGCTGTTGTCCTGCGGGTTGTAATGATCGGTGAGCTCGCCAGCAACGCCCTTGATGCCCACGGCGCTACAACCGTTGGCGTCGAGCATGCGGCGAGCGACCGTGGCACCCGTATCGCCGTCCGAGCGCACCTTAGACCACGTCCTGTACGTCGAGTTGATATAGCTCTGCGCGGCAAGGCCAAGCACCGTGCAGACAAGAACAACCAGCAGGTACAGCGGGTCAATGCCAAAGCCGTATCCATAGTAATAAGGCATGCGAATTCCTCCGAATCGAGTTACACGTTGGAGGCATTCTACCCATTCGACTGACCAGCAAATCAACATCGATGTTCTGGCAATGTCAGCGAAAACGGCCGAGAGCGAGCAAGGTGACGTGAAAGAGAAGCGACGCGTACTTTGGTACGCAAGCGACGATTGAACGTCAGATTGCCGCTCTCGGCCGTTTGCAGCGTCGAGCTGTTACGCGGTTTGGTAAAACCGCGTAACTATATGACTATAGAAGCTCGATTTTGCCGTCCTTCACGGTGAGTCCCATATTGCCGGAAAGCAGATCGTCCAGACGCGAGCCCACAAGCTCAAAGCGCCAGCCTTCGCGCAGGGGGCTCTGCTCGGGGTGCTCAATATAGTCGGCCAGGTCATCGCGCGAGGCGATGACCGAGGTCGCCACGCCCGAGCGCTCGGCAACCAGGCGAATGAGCGCATACATCAGGTCCGTCACGCTCTCCAACTCCGGAGAGATCTGGCGATGCCCGCGCACCATGAGCGGCAGGCGATCGTGCGGGCAGCTTGCGCCACGCTTGATGGCCATGAGCGCACCGTCCACGTCGCGCTCCCCCAACTGATCGGTACCGCGAATGCTACGGAACTCCTCAACGCGCACGGGATTGCGCTTGACGAGCGCAAGCAGCGTATCGTCGGACATAACCCACTTGCGCGGGATGTTGCGCCGCTCAGCGCGGTCTTCACGCCAGGCGGCAAGCTCACGCGCAATGCCCAGCTGATGGCGGCTACACGAGTTGATGCGCTTGACCTTGCGGAATGCCTCATGGCGATCGGCACGGTAGTGCGACTCGTCG
>CAJLAV010000041.1:0-15904 GCA_905204735.1 uncultured Collinsella sp.
GGTGGCGCTTCTGTGTGTCGAGATGGCATATGCGGCGGAATTGGCCCTATACTTAATCCTTGCGTCGCTCTGCGAGGGAAAGGATGTGCCATGGCAAAGGCTGTTAAGACGCCAAAAACCAATGCGATGCGCGAGCTGGAAAGCGCCGGCATCTCCTATGTTCTCCATACGTACGAAGACGATGGCGATGAATCGTCAGGTCTGGGCGTCGCGATTTCCGAGCAGCTTGGCGAGGAGCCCGGTCAGGGATTTAAGACCCTGGTCTGCACGACGCCGTCCAACGACCATGTCGTGTGCTGCATTCCCGTTGCCGACGAGCTCGACCTCAAGGCCGCCGCGCGCGCCGCAGGCGAAAAGTCGCTGACCATGATGCATGTCAAAGATCTGCTTGTCGCGACGGGATATGTCCGCGGCGGTTGCAGCCCGGTCGGTATGAAAAAACGCTTCCGGACGCTGATCGATGAGACATGCGTCCTTTGGGATACCATTTTTATCTCGGGTGGCAAGCGCGGCTATCAGCTTGAGCTTGCTCCCGATGACTTAGTTGCATTTTGCGGGGCGACGGTTGCCCCGATCACGAGAGAGGACTGAGCGATGCCGCAGGAAGAATCAAAGCGCGGAGCTCACTTTGCAAAAGGGTCGGCTCCTCAGGCGCTCGCGCCCGAGGCTGCTTCGTTCGATAACGAGATCCGAAACGCCTGGTCCGCTGCCGCTGACCCGGGCGAGACGGCCGTGTACTTGCGTGCCGCCGGTGCCGGCACGGCGCTTCCCCGTACGGTTCTTTCTTCAGCTCGTCCCGATGAGACGGCTGTCTTTTTGGCCGCCGCTCAATCTGGCGCCAGCGTGATGCCGACCGCCTCCGAGGCTCCTCGTGTGCCGCGTCCCGATGAGACGGCGGTGTTTTTGATGGCAGCCCAGGGAAAGAGCACGCCGCAGAGCGCTCCTGCCGCTCGTTCCGCCAAGCCCGCGGCTCATGATGATGACGAACCGCTTCTTTCGGATGACGAATGGTCGCCGCTTGGTTCGACCGATCCCGTCGAGGGCGTGGCCATCGACGGTGATGACGACTGGGACCCTCTGTCGTTTTCTGCCCGAACCGTCGCTGCCAAAGAAGTTGACACGGTGTTTGGCGACCATGCCATATTCGATGATGATGCCGTATCCGGTAACAACATGCCGAACAGCGATGACGCCGCACCTGCTGATGACGCCGTTTTGGTTGACGATCCCTTTGCGATGACCGGCTCCTTTGCCGTCGTGGACGATTTGCCGCCACAAGATGAGGTTCATGAGGACTCTCAGGACGACGTAGACGATATGGGTTCGTCGGACTACTCCACGGTTGGTCGTTCTGCTGGCCTCATGACCGTGCTGACCATCGTGTCGCGCGTCACCGGGTTTATCCGCACGTGGGCCATGGCGGCCGCCATCGGCATGTCGCTGCTCTCGTCCTCCTATCAGGTTGCCAACAACCTGCCCAACATGCTCTACGAGCTCGTGATGGGCGGCATGCTCGTTACGGCGTTTTTGCCGGTGTATATGGGCGTGAGGCGTGAGCAGGGCCGCGAGGCATCGAACGAGTATGTCGGCAACCTGCTCGGTATTCTGCTTCTGGTGCTGGGCGGCATCTCGCTGCTGGGCACCGTGTTTGCTCCCGGCTTTATTTGGACGCAGTCGTTCCTTTCGGGTAATGGCGACAGCATGGATACCGCTGCGTTCATGTTCCGCTTCTTTGCTATCCAAATTCTGTTTTATGGCTTGGGCTCGGTGTTCTCGGGTGTTCTCAACGCACACCGCGACTACTTCTGGTCGACGTTTGCCCCGGTTCTCAACAATGTCATCGTCATCGCCAGCTTTATGGGCTTTGCTCCCGTGTCTGCACAATTTGGCGAGCGGGTCGGCATTATCTTGATCGCAGCCGGTACGACCCTCGGCGTCTTTGTCCAGATGGCCTGCCAGATTCCCGCGCTTGGCAAGCATGGCGTGCATCCTCATATCCATATCGACTTTAAGGGCCCCGCGCTGCGACAGACGATTGCGCTTGGTATCCCGACGCTGCTCGCCACGGTGTGCATGTTTGTCTCGACCTCCATTACCAATGCCGCCGCACTGGTGGTGCAGCCCGAGACCGGCCCTTCCGTCATCGCATATGCGCGCCTGTGGTACACGCTGCCCTACGCGCTGATTGCCGCCTCGCTTTCGACGGCGCTCTATACCGAGCTCTCTCACGACGCACAGGAGAAGGATTACGACAGCGTACGCACGGGCATTTCGCGTGGCGTCGCCCAGATGCTGTTCTTCCTGATTCCGTTCGCACTGTACCTGATTGTCTTCGCACGTCCGCTCAACATGATCTACTGTGCTGGCAAGTTCGATGAATCCGGAGTGGCGCTGGTGTCCGAGTACCTTGTCTACCTGGCGCTCTCGCTGCCGCTCTACGGCGTGGTCGTGTTGATGCAGAAGAGCTTCTCTGCCTTGCTCGACATGAAGCCCTATAGCCGCTATTGCCTGTATTCTGCCATCGGCCAGGCCGGCTCGGTTCTGCTGTTTGGCGTTGTGCTGGGCTTCGGTATGCCGGCAATCGCGCTTTCGTATGTTGTCGACTACGTGATCTTGGTCGGCTGTTCGCTGTGGTGGCTGCGTCGTCGCCTGCGTGGCCTTCAGGTCAAATCTATCCTGCATGGCGGTTTCTTTGGCCTTTTGCTCGGTGGCCTAGGTGCTGCCGCAGGCGCCGGCGTCATGTGGGTGCTTGAACACTTTGTCGGGGCACTTGGCGGCTCGATTCTGATTACTCTTGGCTACGTTTGCGTTGCGGGTGTCGTCTCGCTTGCTGTTACCTTTGGCCTTGCCGTCGTCCTTAAGATGCCTGAGGTCTCGGCGCTGCTTCGTCGCAAGTAGGTGCGTGTGGCCGGTCACGACAACATTCCAACGCTTGCCGAGCAGGTTTCGCGCGTTCCCACACAGCCCGGATGCTACCTTTGGAAGGATGCCAAGGGCGATGTCATCTACGTGGGCAAGGCAAAAAACTTGCGTTCCCGTATGCGCCAGTACGTGACACTGCAGGATGAGCGTCAAAAGATCCCGCTGATGATGCAGCTGGTGGCGAGCTTTGACTATATCGTGGTGGAGACCGAGCACGAGGCGTTGGTGCTCGAGCGCAATTTGATTGGTCAGTACCATCCGTACTTTAACGTCGACCTCAAGGATGACAAGAGCTACCCCTTTATCGCCATTACAAAGGGCGACCTGTATCCCGCTATCAAATATACGCGCGAGCGTCATAAGCCGGGAACGCGTTATTTTGGTCCCTATACCGATAGCCGTGCGGCACGTGAGACGATAGATACGCTGCGCAAGGTTATCCCCATCTGCTCTGCATCCTGTGCGGAGTGGCGTCGTTGTCGCCGTACCATCGAGTCCCACAAGGGCGAGGAAGACATCGTCAATATGATTTGCGCACAAAACGGGCGTCCCTGCTTTGACTACCATGTCGGGCGCGGCCCGGGTGCGTGTGTCGGCGCGATTTCCCCGGCAGACTATGCCAAGAACGTCAAGCGTGTCGAGCGCTTTTTGTCGGGCCATCGCAAGGATGTCGTCGATGAGCTGACCTCCGAGATGACGGATGCCGCCGAGGCGCTCGACTTTGAGCGCGCGGCACGCGTCAAACGCCGTTTGGAGGTCATCAGGGGTCTGGACGATCGTCAGCAAGTCGTTTTTCCCTCCAGTGTCGATATCGATGTCATCGGGTTCTATCGCGAGGAGACCATCTCCGCCGCTTGCGTCTTCGTCGTTCGCGAGGGCCGAACAGTTCGCACCTGCGAGTTCATTCTCGACAAGGGTCTTGATGTTGACGAGGAAGAGCTCCAGTCGGGCTTTCTTAAGCGCTATTACGACGAGACGGCTGATATTCCAGCTGAGGTCAACCTTTCCGTCGAGCTTGAGGATGCGGAGGCGCTGGGGGAGTGGCTTGCGGGCAAGCGTGAGCGTTCCTGCCATCTCCATAGGCCGCAGCGTGGCGAAAAGCACCGTCTGCTCGATATGGCATCCAAAAATGCGCGCCATGCCCTCATGCGCTACATGATGCGAACGGGGTACGCTGACGACCGCACCAATCAAGCGCTCCTGGAGCTCGAAAGTGCGTTGGCGCTGCCATCGCCGCCGTTGCGTATCGAGTGCTTCGATATCTCTACACTGCATGGCACCTTTACGGTCGCCTCGATGGTGGTGTTTACCAACGGGCGCGCCGACAAGAGCCAGTACCGTCGTTTTAAAATTCAGGCCGAATTGGACGAGGCAAACGACTTCGTGTCGATGTCCGAGGTTTTGGGACGACGCTATGCTCCCGAGCGCATGGCCGACGAGCGCTTTGGCTCGCGCCCCGATTTGCTCGTTGTCGATGGCGGTAAGCCGCAATTGACCGCTGCGATCAAGCAACTTGAGGCTCTTGGGCTCGATATACCAGTTTGTGGCTTGGCGAAGGCCGACGAGGAAGTTTTTGTGCCTTGGGACGAGACTCCTGTCGTGCTGCCGACCGGGTCTGCTTCGCTCTATCTAATTAAACAGGTACGCGATGAGTCCCACCGATTTGCCATCACGTTCCACCGTGAGTTGCGCGATAAAGCCATGACGGTTTCGGTACTCGATGACGTTCCGGGCGTGGGACCCACCAGAAAACGTGCCCTTATGCGCCATTTTGGCTCGATGAAGCGTTTGCGCGCGGCGAGCGAGCAAGAGATCGCGGAAGTTCGCGGCATACCTGCCGATGTTGCCAAGGCGGTCCACGAGGCGCTCGTTGCATGGAATGCCGAGCGCGCCGAGGCGGCGGCTGGCCATTCCGATAGCTAAACACGAGCCTAAACAACTGATATACATGATTGCGCGATTTTCAACCATTTATTTCGCCATGATTGCCTGCTGGTTTCGGGTTTTATTAACGCTAAAACGTTTGACTAACCCAAGCGAAAACCCTGCTATCCTGCGGGTTGACGAAGACTGATATCTCACCTCGCCGATACATACTGTCTGGCGAATCATTTGTCAATGAATTCGGTGAACGGTAGTAAATACCGTTCAAGCGTATGTATGTATCGGTCGCCGAGCGCGGCACCTCAGTTGGGTTCGTCGGTAGGTAAGGTATATATCGTCCGCAAGTTGCGCGGGGGCACGTCTAGGTGCTCCCGAGTAAGATTCTCTATTGATAGGAGAAGACATGGCCATCATCAACAAGGGTATGTCCAGGCGTTCGTTCCTCGGCCTCACCGGCAGCGTCGCTGCTGTCGCCGGCCTTGGTCTCACTGGCTGCGGTGGCAGCTCTAGCGACGAGGGTTCCGCTTCCGGCTCCACCGATTCCGCCAACCGTGGCGGCGGCGTGATCACCGCTGGTTCCGCTTACGCTCCGTCCAGCTTCGATCCCGCCAGCACCGGCTCCGCTGTGGGCCTGGGTGCTAACTGGCACGTCGTCGAGGGCCTCTACGGCATCGATTACCACGACTACAGCACCTTCAACGAGCTCGCCACCGACGATCCCAAGTCTGTGGACGACACCACTTTCGAGGTCACCATCCGCAAGGGCGCCAAGTTCTCCGATGGCACCGAGGTCACCGCTGACGATGTCGTTGCCTCCTACACCGCTTGCGCCGCTTCCGCTACCTATGCTCCGTTCTTCCAGCCCTTCGAGTCCATCGAGGCCAAGGACGCCAGCACCGTGACGGTCAAGACTAAGGTCCCCAACTTCTCCCTGCTCAAGGATCGTCTGGCCATCGTCCGCGTTACCCCGGCCACCCAGACCGAGGAGGATCGCGCCAAGCAGCCGATCGGTTCCGGCCCCTGGATGTACGACTCTATCTCCGATACCGAGATCACCTTGGTTCCCAACCCCGAGTACAACGGTGAGTATGCTGCCGAGGATAAGAAGATCCAGTACAGCATCCTGACCGACCCCACCGCTCGCGTTACCGCTCAGCAGGAGGGCTCCACGCTCGTTATGGAGCTCGTTACCGCTGACGCCGTCGACCAGCTCGAGAGCGCCGGCTGCAAGATCGATAACGTTCAGGGTTTCGGCACCCGCTTCATCATGTTCAACGTCGCCAAGGAGCCTTGGAACAACGTCAAGGTCCGTCAGGCTGTCATGTATGCGCTCGACACCGAGAAGATGGTCAGCAACACCTTCGCCGGCCTTGCCACCGCTGCCAGCTGCTACCTGCCCAAGAGCTTCACCAACTATCATGAGGCTTCCACGGTGTACAAGACCGACGCCAAGAAGGCTAAGAAGCTCATCGAGGAGTCTGGCATCACCCCGGGTGCCATCACCCTGCGCACCACCGACAACGAGCAGATTAAGGGCATGGCCGCCCAGGTCAAGAACGACCTCGACGCTCTCGGCTTCGATGTGACCATCCAGACCGATACCTCGCCGGCCACTTACGCTGCCATCGACGGCGGCGAGGCCTACGATATCCTCCTTGCCCCTGGCGATCCTTCCTGCTTCGGCGCCGACCCCGACCTGCTGCTCAACTGGTGGTACGGCGACAACGTCTGGATGCAGACCCGTTGCCCGTGGAAGGAGTCCGCTGAGTGGCAGAAGCTCCACGGCCTCATGGACGAGGCTCTTGCCGCCGAGGGCGACGAGCAGCAGAAGAAGTGGAACGAGTGCTTCGACATCATTGCCGACAACGCCGTTCTGTACCCCGTTGTCCACGTCAAGACCGTCTCCGCTTCCTGGGACGATCCGTCCACTGCACCCAACGGCGAGGCCCTCGATGGCTTCAAGGGCATCGGCACGACGAGCATGTCCTTCAGGGGCGTTGCGACCGTCAAGGCGTAAGACTCGCTTGAGTCTGTATGCAGGATGTCGGTCATTGGGACCGTATCCTCATAGTTGAAACAAAGACCCGGGCGGCAACGATGTCGCTCGGGTCTTGTAATGAGTATCCGTACTCATATACCAGTTGGTCCTACCGACAAAAGAAAGGGGAGAGAACGTGAACAACTTGCTACGTTTGATTGGAAGGCGTCTTGTGGCGCTGCCGATCATGGCATTGGGCGTCACCGTCCTGGTGTTCTTCCTTATGTCGTTCTCCAAGACCGACCCCGCCTACACGGCGTTGGGTGACGGTGCCTCGCCCGAGGCGGTTGCCGAGTACCATGAGAAGTATGGTCTGGACGACCCCTGGCCCGTGCGCTACGTGCGCTATATGGGCGATTTGATCCATGGCGACATGGGCACCTATGGTGCTGCTCGCAACTCCGTTGCCAAGCGCATCTCCACGGCCCTGCCCGTCACGATGCAGCTGACCTTTATCGGTCTTGCTATCGGTGCGGTCGTTTCGTTTTTGCTCGGCGTCATCGCGGCACTGTATCGCGACAAATGGCCGGACCAAGTGATCCGCGTCTTTTCCATCGCCGGCTTGGCAACCCCGTCGTTCTGGCTTGCCGTTCTGTTGATCCTGCTGTTCTCTTCCTACCTTAAGGTGCTCCCGGCATCGGGTGCTCTGCCTCACTTCACCACGAATCCGGTTGGCTATCTGGGACGTATGATCATGCCCGCCATCGCCTTGGCATTTCCGCTGACGGGCCAGATGACTCGTATCGTGCGTACCGCCATGGTCGAGGAGCTCGACAAGGATTATGTCCGTATGGCTCGCGGCGCCGGCGTTCCCGAGAAGGTCGTCGTCGGCATCAACGTTCTTCGCAATGCGCTGATCACCCCGGTCACCACCCTCGGTCTTAAGATCGGTTACCTCATGGGCGGCGCTGTCGTCATCGAGGTTATCTTCAACCTCCCCGGCATGGGCACCGCGATTCTGCAGGGCGTTCAGGGCAACGAGGCGAACCTGGTTCAGGGCGTCGTTATCGTCGTTGCTCTTGCCTTCATCATCATCAACATCGTGGTTGACATGCTCTACCTGCTCATCAACCCGCGCATCAGGACGGTGTAGATTATGGTAAAGATTCGAGAGAAGCAAACCGAGCAGCTCGAGAAGGCTGCCTCCAAGGGGCTCAAGCTCGGTGGCTGGAAGAAGATGACGCTGTCTTCTAAGATTGCCGCCGTCGTGCTGGTGCTGGTCGCCCTGACTGCGATCCTGGCGCCCCTTCTTGCCCCCTATAGCCCGGTCGAGATCTTTACGGCTCGCCAGGCTCCCGGCAACGGATTTATCTTCGGTACCGACGATAAGGGTCGCGACATTCTGTCGCGTATGCTCTACGGTGGTCGTTACTCGCTGATTATCGGCTTTGGCGCCACTGCCATGGCTCTGGTCTGCGGCTCGGTCGTGGGCGCCCTTGCAGCGGTTTCGCGCAAGGCCGTCTCCGAGACGATCATGCGTATCCTGGACATCATCATGTCCATCCCGGGCATCGCCCTCGCGGCCGTCTTCGTCTCCATCCTGGGCAACTCCGTGCCGTCGATTATCTTCGCCATCGGCTTTATGTACACTCCGCAGATTGCCCGTATCGTGCGCGCCAACATCGTGTCCGAGTACGGCGAGGACTATGTCCGCGCGGTCATCGTTTCCGGCGCCAAGGCTCCGTGGATTTTGATCAAGCATGTTCTGCGTAACTGCATCGCCCCGATCATGGTCTTCACCGTTACCCTGGTCGCCGACGCCATCATCTTCGAGGCCTCGCTGACCTTCATCGGCGCTGGTATCCAGGAGCCCACCGCTACCTGGGGCAACATCCTCGCCGACGCCCGCGGCGGCGTGCTCGCCGGCCGTTGGTGGCAGGCGCTGTTCCCGGGCCTGGCCATCATGATCACCTGCCTGGCGCTCAACATCCTCTCCGAGGGCATTACCGACGCCATGGCCGCTGCTCCCTCCGCCGCCCTGGATCCTACCGATTCCTCGAAGCGTCGCGAGGCCGACCTTCTGGTCTCCGACCCCGTTCGCGCCTACAAGGAGCAGGCCCAGTCCCTTTCCGCTCGCCTTGGCGCCCTGCGCGATGTCGAGCTCAAGCGTGACGATCGCCACGTGCCCGACGAGTCTGTCGAACCGATTCTCTCGGTCCGTGACTTCTGCATTCAGTTTGAGCATCACGGTGATATCAACGTCGTCGACCATGTCAACTTTGACGTTCGTCCTGGTCAGACCATGGGCCTGGTGGGCGAGTCCGGTTGCGGTAAGTCCATCACCACGCTGGCCATCATGGGCCTGACCGACGATGACGAGCATCTTTCCGGCGAGGTCCTCTGGGAGGGCCGTGACCTGCTCAAGATGAGCAAGAAGGAGTGGTTCGGCCTGCGCGGTACCGATATCGCTATGGTCTATCAGGACGCCCTGTCCTCGCTCAACCCCTCCATGCTCATCTCTGCCCAGATGAAGCAGCTCACCAAGCGCGGCGGAACCCGCAGCGCCGAGGAGCTCCTGGAGCTCGTCGGCCTCGATCCCAAGCGCACGCTCGAGAGCTATCCGCACGAGCTTTCCGGCGGCCAGCGTCAGCGCGTCCTGATCGCTATGGCCCTTACCCGCGACCCCAAGCTGGTCATCTGCGACGAGCCCACGACCGCTCTGGACGTTACCGTCCAGAAGCAGGTCATCAAGCTGCTCAACGATCTTCAGGCCAAGCTCGGCTTTGCCATGATCTTCGTTTCGCATGACCTGGCTCTGGTCGCCGAGGTTGCCCATAACATCACGGTTATGTACGCCGGTCAGGTTATCGAGCAGGCACCCACCAAGGAGCTGCTCACTAACCCGATCCACGAGTACACCCGCGGTCTTCTGGGTTCCGTTCTGTCCATCGAGAGCGGTTCGGGCCGCCTGCACCAGGTGCCCGGCGCCGTTCCGAGCCCGCGCGATTTCCCCAAGGGCGATCGCTTCGCGCCCCGCTCGAGCCATCCGCGTATTGGCCTGGACACCCGTCCGGTCTTCAAGCGCGTGCCCGGCACCGAGCACTTCTATTCCGAGCTCCCCGACGAGGTGCTCAAGGCAAATGGTTTGACCCCTCACGCGGAGGTGATGTAGATGAGCGAGACCGCAGTCAACGGCGTCGAGGCGATCATCTTCCTTGATGACGTCCACGTCACCTTTAGGACCCGTACCGGCTCGATTCTGCACCCCAACCTGGTTCACGCCGTCCAGGGTGTAACGATTAAGCTCATGCCCGGTCAGACGATCGGCATCGTCGGCGAGTCCGGTTGCGGTAAGTCCACCACTGCCAACGTCATGTGCGGCCTGCAGGCCCCCACGAGTGGCAAGGTCTACTTTAAGGGCAAGGACGTTACCAAACGTACCGCCGAGGACCGTCGCCACATGGGTCGCGTCATCTCGGTCGTGTTCCAGAACCCGGCCACGGCGCTCAATCCCCGCATGGTCGTTCGCGAGCAGCTGCTCGACCCCATGCGCGTCCACAACCTGGGTACCGAGGCCGAGCAGGAGAAGCGCGTCAAGGAGCTTTTGGAGCTCACCGGTCTGCCCAGCTCCGCCGCCGAGGTTCTTCCCGGCCAGCTTTCGGGCGGCCAGCGTCAGCGCGTCGCAATTGCCCGTGCCCTGTCGCTGAACCCCGATGCCATCATCGCCGACGAGCCCACCTCGGCTCTGGACGTTTCGGTCCGCGCGCAGATTCTGAACCTGTTGACCGACCTTAAGAAGGAGCTCGGCCTGGCCATGGTGTTCATCAGCCATGACATCCAGACGGTCCGCTATATCTCTGACGACATCATCGTTATGAATGGCGGCAAGATCGTCGAGCAGGGCGAGGCCAAGCAGGTCTTCCAGCACCCCCAGGACCCCTACACCAAGATGCTGCTCGGCGCTGCGCCGTCGCTGCTGCATCCCAAGCTCGGCGAGTAGCCTCGCTTTCCCTCCTGTGCGCCCGGTTCCCTTGCCGGGCGCACCTCCGTTGCGATTTCGAAAGGTTGGGTTCACGAGCCATGCCAAGTGCTCAGGAGCTACAACATCAATTTGGTGAATATCGAGGCGCCATGCCCCGTCCATCAGATTTCGATCTCTTTTGGAAGGATCGCATGGCCGAGGCCGACGCCGTCGGGCTTGACTACGCGATCGAGACGGCATTGGTCACCGATGCCGCGACCTGCCAGCTTTTCGACCTCTGGTATACCGGTATGTGTGGCGCTCGCCTGCATGCCAAGTACCTTAAACCCGTCTCGGACGAGCCCGTGCCATTGGTACTTCAGTTCCATGGGTATCCGGGTGCAAGCCGCAGCTGGTTTGAGCAGGCGTCGTTCGCGGGCATGGGCATGGCACTCATCGCCCTCGACTGCCCCGGCCAAGGAGGTCCCTCCGAGGACATTGGTGGATTTGAGGGCACAACGGTTGCCGGTCATATCGTCGCCGGTATCGACGGCGACCCGGCCAACCTCTACTATGTCCGCTTGCACCAAGATATTCGCATCCTGTGCCGCATCGTTCGCGAGCTCGAGGGCATCGATCTTGCGCGTGTGTTTGTGAACGGCGCGTCGCAGGGCGGCGGTTTGGGCATTGCGACCTGTGCGCTTAACAGCGAGCTTATCAATCGCGCCGCCATCCTCTATCCCTTCCTGTCAGATTTCCGCCTGGTCTGGGATTTGGATGCCGACGACATTGCCTACGAGGGCCTGCGCTATTGGTCTCGCTGGTTTGACGAGGACTCGACTCGTATTGACGAAGCCTATGCCAAGCTGGCGTACTTCGATTCCAAGAACTTTGCGCCTATGGTCAAATGCCCCGTGCTGTTTGGCACTGGCACAGCCGATATCGTCTGTCCGCCAGCGACGCAGTTTGCGGTCTATAACAACCTGACCTGCGAAAAGCGTCATGAGTTCTTTGAAGGCTTTGGCCACGAGGAGATTCAGGATTTTGACGATTTGATCATTCCGTTTTTCTGCAAGGGAGGGGAGGCTCATGTCTAAGTGCGAGAGCAATGTTGACGAGCTGATTGTCCCCGGACTCGTGGGAATTCCTGGAACGGTTTCGTCAAGGCTCGCAGAATATCGGGACTGGCGCGGTGATGTCCAAGCAGATGTTTCTGATTTAGAGACATGCGCTTCGAATCTTGAGATTCAAGGCCTGGCCATTACGGCGATTGACTTTGTTAACCCCTGCGCCCGTTACTCGGAGGTCTCCTTTGAGCTCGGTGACGATGCGATTCACGCTCGTTTGATCGAGCCTGTCGGTCGTGCCCGAGTATCTGAGCGCGTGCCGTTGTGCCTGATGTTCCACGACATCGATCGGCCTGTGCGCGGCTGGCATCACATGACGAGATTTGCCGCCATGGGGTATGCCGTCCTCGCGCTGGATGACGATGTTGCTGGTGCGGACGACCTGCGGCGGGGGATTTCTTCGCCCGCTTTTGTCGAGCGCGTCCGTTGGGGTTGCGCGCTGGCGAAGGTGGCGCGCAATCTTGATGGCATGGACCCCGACCGCATCTTTGCATGGGGCGAGGGTCTTGGCGGCGGAGTCGCGCTGGCGGTTTCTGCTCTGGACGAGCGGGGCCTCGCCTGCACGGCGGTTGCCAATCCGCTTCCTGGCGGTCTCGAGGCGCTGTCGTCTCGGGTGCGCGGATCGGTGCTCATGGGCACATCGCTTATGGATACCGTGAGCGATCCCAAGGATCAGTTTGCCGTATTCAACGGTCTTGAGTGTGACCGGAGGCATATCATCTATGCAAAATACGCTCACGAGCGCATCAATGCGTTCGAAAACGAAGTCGTCGACTTTTTTAACCAAACGTTTTACTCGTGTTCTTTGGCCTAGACGGCCTGGACACTGCCAACAAGAGTGGGTGGCATAGGGCTGCCCGCCAGACAACTAAGGAGATTCTTGTGGCAACTCAGAAATTCACCGGCGTTATCCCTCCCGTCGTTGTTCCCGATACCGAAGATCACCAGCTCGACGTTGCCTCCTTTGAGCGCAGCATCAACCGCATGATCGATGCCGGCGTCGATGGCCTGTTCTTCTTGGGATCCTCGGGCGAGGTCGTCTTCTCCACCGACGAGCGTCGCCGTCAGATCATCGCCGAGGCCGTTCGTATCGTCGACCACCGCGTTCCCGTTCTGGTCGGCATCATCGACACCGAGACCGAGCGCATGATCGAGCACGGTAAGGTCGCTCAGGAGCTGGGCGCCGATGCCCTCGTCGCCACCTGCCCGTTCTATGCCCTGCAGGGCATGACCGAGGTCGAGGAGCACTTCCGCATCCTGCATGAGGAACTCGATCTGCCCATCTTTGCTTACGACATCCCCGTGTGTGTCCACACCAAGCTCCCCTGGAAGCTCCTTGCCAAGCTCGGTGCCGAGGGCGTTCTGGCCGGCGTCAAGGATTCCTCGGGTGATGACATCTCGTTCCGCTACCTCGTTCAGGAGAACGAGAAGAACGGCCATCCGATGAGCATCCTCACCGGTCACGAGGTTGTTGTCGACGGCGCTTACCTCGGTGGTGCCGACGGTTCCGTCCCGGGTCTCGCCAACGTTGAGCCTGAGGGCTACGTGCGTCAGTGGAAGGCCGCTCAGGCTGGTGACTGGGCTACCGTCAAGGCCGAGCAGGATCGCCTCAATGAGATTTCGCACATCTGGGATGTCACCTCGGGCGTCCAGGGCTATGCCGGTGGCGTCGGCGCCTTCAAGACCGCTATGAACCTCATGGGCATCTTCGACAGCCCGACCATGCCGCGCCCGGTGAAGGCTATGACCGGCGAGAACGTCGAGGCGATTAAGAAGGTCCTCCAGGACAACGGTCTCCTGTAAAGCTTCCCCAGGCACCCGATCTTGGGGCTCAAGTGGTCGGGCTTGACCCATTAGGTCAACGCCCGACCACTTTCACCCCAACCTCGGGCACCTGGGAAACCTTTACTAAGTTGCGGCGATAACACCGCCTTCATTTCCTGTAGTTGTTTTTTATCTCCTAAGGAGAGCGACATGGAGAACAAGTACGTCTGCTCTGTCGATATCGGCGGAACTAAGATCGCGACTGCCATCATGGAGTACCCGGCTGACGGCAGCGTGCCCCATCCTGTTTTTGAGGCCGAGGTTCCTACCGAGGCCCAGGAGGGCGGCGAGGCCGTCTTCCAGCGTATCGAGGCGTCCATCAAGGCTGCTCTCGAGGCGAATCCCGATGTCGAGGTCCTTGGCGTCGGTATCGGTGCTGCCGGCGTCGTCGATCCCAAGACGGGCGCCATCGCGTATGCCAACGAGATCATGCCCGGCTGGTCCGGCGTTCAGTTGGGGCCGCGTCTGCGCGAGGACCTCGGTCTTCCCGTTGCCGTTGTAGGCGACGTGCAGGCTCATGCACTGGGCGAGGCCCACTGGGGCGTCGGCAAGGGCAAGTTCTCCGTCTTGTGTCTTGGCATCGGTACGGGCATCGGCGGCGCATATGTCGAGAACGGCCGCGTGATGCAGGGCTTCCATGGTGCTGCTGGCCATATGGGCCACATCGAGTGCTCGGCTGCCGCCGGCATTCCGTGCGCCTGCGGGCGTTCCGGCCATCTGGAGTCGGTTGCTTCGGGCACATCCATTGGTCGAATGTACGATGAGCGTTTTGGCCGCGTCGACCCCAGCCGTCCTTCGGTCGGTCGCGATGTGAACGACCTGTGCCGTGCGGGCGACGCAAAGGCGACCGAGGTCATCCATGACGCCGGCTTTGCGCTGGGCGCCAGCTTGGGCTCGCTCGCTAACATCCTGGACCCTGAGGTCATCGTGCTTTCGGGCGGCGTGATTCACCAAGGTCCCGATTGGCGTTCGCAGACGTGGAAGGATTCGGTGCACGAGGGCTATGCCAGCCAGGCGCTCGATCCGCTTCAGGACACGCCGATCCTCATCGGTTCTCTGGAGGGCGATGCTCCGCTCATCGGTGCCGCCGAACACCTTCTTGCTTCGTTGAAGTAAACATAACTACCAAGTGTGCCTTCTGAGGTGCCACAGATTGACGTGAAAGAGGAGCGAAGCGTACTTCGGTACGCGAGCGACGGTTTGAACGTCAAGGTGCGGCGTCTCAGAAGGCTGTTTTGAGAAAGGTTGAGTCGAACATGACCGTTGATCCTTTGATCCAGTCCCTGAAGGGCAAGCTCGTCGTGAGCGTTCAGGCGTATATGGGCGAGCCGCTTCGTACGCCCGAGACCATGGCTCAAATGTCTCGCGCTTGCGAGCTCGGTGGCGCTGCCGCCATTCGCTGCCAGGGCCTTGCCGACATTGCCGCCATTAAGGGTCGCTGTGAGGTTCCCGTCATCGGCCTGTGGAAGGATGGGCACGAGGGCGTTTACATCACGCCGACGCTGCGTCACGCTCGCGCCTGCGTTGCTGCCGGTGCCGATATCGTGGCGATTGACGCCACCGATCGTCCGCGCCCCGATGGCAAGACGGTCGAGGATACCTTCCGTCCGCTGCACGAGGAGGGTGTGCTCCTGATGGCGGATTGTGCCACCATCGAGGATATTCGCCGTGCTGTTGATATGGGCTTTGACCTGGTATCCACCACGCTTTCTCACGGCGTCGCCGCCATCGACTGCACCATGGCCGATGGCCCCGACCTGCCGCTCCTGCGTCAGGCGACTGAGGAATTCCCCGGCCTTCCCATCATTTGTGAGGGTCGCGTGCATACGCCCGAGGAGGCTCGCGCCGCGATCGATGCTGGCGCCTGGGCCGTTGTCGTCGGCACCGCCATCACGCACCCCACGAGTATTACGAGTTGGTTCAAGGCTGCGCTTGAGGCGTAAGACAGGCCTCGTATCCGCTCGGGGCGGTATACTCAATATAGGCAATTGACCGCGCGGGATCCGGGTTGCTGGGTCCCGCGCTTGTTTTCGGGAGGCAGCACATGCAAAAGGGAGATGCCATGGATGCGGCGGAGCGCTCGGAGCGCATCCCCGATATCGTCATCATCACCGGAATGTCCGGATCGGGCCGCACACAGGCCATGCACGTGTTCGAGGACATGGGCTATTTTTGCATCGATAACCTGCCTCCGCGTCTCATCGCCCA
>CAJLAV010000042.1:0-15900 GCA_905204735.1 uncultured Collinsella sp.
GCGAGTCCGCTGCCGGTAAGTACCCGGTCGAGGCCGTCAAGATGCAGGCCAGCATCGCTCTCGAGACCGAGAAGTACCTCCCGGCTCACGCTCCGCTCGAGGTTCCGGCCGATGCTCACGGCACCCGCGTCGTCAACAACGTTGTGGGTATGTCCGCTGTGAACATGGCCACCACCGTTGGCGCCAAGTGCATCACCGTGCCGACGACCACTGGTCGTACTGCTCGCCTGATCTCGCACTTCCGTCCCAACATGCCGATCTGCGCGTTCTCCCGCCACGAGTGGGCCGTCCAGCAGATGATTATGTACTGGGGCGTTATCCCGCACCAGGCCGAGATTACCCAGGGCACCGTCAACGGCACGATCGTCAAGGCGATCGAGACCGCTAAGGAGCTCGGCTACGTCGAGGCCGGCGATTTGACCGTCGCTACCGCCGGCGATCCCCGCATGAGCGTCCAGCTCGAGGACAAGGTCTCCTCGACCAACGTCGCTTACGTCGCTCAGGTGCGCTAAATCGCACTTGCAAGCAAATTTGCATTGCAAGGGGCCCGGAAGGCATTGCCTTCCGGGCCCTTTTTCCGTGCGCCGATGTCTACTGTATGGCATGACACGCAACCAACTGCTTATGGCATGCTATGAGATGTGCAGCTCGTTTGCCGTGTTTACGCCATGCGACGGAAGCTGTTGATCAATTGGGGTGAGCTATTCACTGCCGGGCCGGCCGGCTAGCAGCTAGCGATCAGAGGGACTGCGGGGACGTCCGAAGCGGCAACGCGAGCCGCAAAGCCCGCCTCGGTCAGCTCGATGACCTCGGTAAACGTTGCGTCGAAGAATTCCTCGGTCAGCAGGCGGTATGGCGGATGGTCGGGCTCGCCGGGGTTTTCGCGCACGATCTCGTGCATAACGCCGATGGTCTTGAGCACATACTCTTTATGGATGGGATACTGCCCAAAACGCGTCGCAGCGGTATACAGGCGATCGGTCGCGCGCGGAATCGAAACGATGCCGAGCGTCTTGCCAAACCAGTCAAAGTCGCCTTGCTTTTTAATGCGGAATTCCTCGCACGGTTTGCCGCCGTGCGCCTCCAGGTACTGATTCACGCGCGTATTCCACACGGTATCGGCCACGAGGTGAGACCAAACGCCCAGCGTCAGATCGAGCAGCGACTGCGCCACGTCATCGGGCGCGAGCGAAAGCTCGCTAGCACCGGGACCGGCAACCGGCTCGGCATCCTTGTAGCGTTGGGGATAATGCACCCGATTGAGCCGCTCGCGTTCCTCGATAATCGAGGTCGCCGCGGCCGGCGCACCGGTGGGCGAACTTTTAAGCAACGGTGCCACATAGGTATCCCAGAACTCATGCTCACGAGGCTTAGGGATGGGCTCAGGCTTGGCAAAGTGCGTAATGCGGTACGGGATGGGATCGGCGATGCCAGGGACCATATAGCCCACGAAGATATCCGGAACCACGCAGCCAAACAAAAAGGCATTGCGGTCGCGCACGCTCTTGGCAAGCGCACCGGTGCGCTCCAGCAAACGCTCCGTCTGAGCGATATGAATGTTCCAGCTTGGCATAGCCACCCCCATAAAAACCTGGATAACTATACCATCACGGCAAAGCCGCGCGGGCGGCTACGCACGCTCTACGCAGCAACTAGTCCGTAGCACCGCTTTCGGTTCCATACGACGGCGAAGGCGCCTCGACCACATGGTGATATCGATCGATATAGATTGCACGGGCCCCCAGGCGGCGCACCAAATCTTGGTGATGTGTGCTCATCAAGACCGTCTTACCCGCCGCGACGTAGGCCAGCAAGAAGTTGACCACAATGTCGCATGAATCCTCGTCGAGCCCATTGGTAGGCTCGTCGAGAACCAAGATATCCGGGTTCATCGACACCACCGCAGCCAGCGCAACGCGCTTCTTTTGCCCACCCGAGAGCTGATAGGGAGAGGCGTCGGCAAGGTCGGCAACCTGGAACAGCCCCATGGCATCGCGGACGCGGCGCTCGAGCTCGCCCGTCGGCAGCCCCATCTGCGCGGGACCAAAAGCGACCTCCTCGCCCACCGTGGCGCAAAAGAGCTGCGCGTCGGCATTCTGGAACACAAAGCCAACGCGCTGATGAAAACGCTGAGCGGCCGCGGAATCCTTTAGAAACGCCGCATCGATCACATGCCCGTCAAACAGGTATGCCCCTGCGTCCGCGAGTTCAAGGCCGTTAATAAGGCGCATAATCGTCGTCTTACCGCAGCCGTTGGGACCGAGCAGGGCAACGAGTTCGCCACGATCGACCTGCAGCGACACGCCATCGACAACCGTATGTCCCGCATAGGAGAACACTACGTCGCGCAGCTCGATGAGCGGCGTGACCTCGGCGCCGCCCGCACCGTTCGTGCCCGCCGCATTATTCATATCGATCGTCAAAACGTCGCCCTTCCCTATTTGCATCCCCAGCCGGAACCAGCAGCGCCTACAGCACCGCGCATAACACTGCCAGCAGCGCCACGCCGGCCGCGTAAACCGTATCGCGCCAGCCAAACCCGGCGCGTGCGGGCGCCGGATACGCGCCGGCAAAGCCGCGGCAAAGCATAGCCTCGTCCATCGCGCGGCTGCATTCCATCGCCTTGATAAAGGTCATGCCCATGATACCCGCGATCGAATCCGTACGCGAAAATCCCTCAGGCGCACGGCCAACGCTGCGCAGCATGACCGATTCGCACAGATTGTGCGCCGTGCGACCCAGCACCTCGATGTGCTTGAGCGCCATATCAAACGTAAAGATGACCTCGTCGGGCAGGTGCAGCATTTTGAGCGCCGCTGACATGCGGCTCCAGGTAAGCGTCCACGAAACACCCAGCACCAGCGACACATTAATGAAGGTCTTGAGTGCAATCTTGAGCATGGCACCCGTGGCAGACGCGCCCAGCAGCAGGGCAGGCAGCGCTAGAACCACCGCGAGCCCCGCGGCGCCAAGCGCCGGCACAAAGGTTCCCCGCAGCCCGCGTACGGGGCGCACGGCAACGAGCACCAGCGCGATAGCCGCCATCAGCATCAGATACAGCGGGCTTTGCGTCAGACACACGCACAGGACGCAAACGAACATCCCCACCAGGCGCACCGGAGCCGAAACGCAAGAAAGGGCGCGGTCGACCATCGACCCGCCCTCGTGCGCACCTCCACCCAGGCGAACCCGCTCAAGCAGGCTCGCCAGGTGCAGGACATTCTTTTGCATCACACGATGCCGAGCCCCCGCGGGCTCGTAACGCTGCTCGACCGCAAGCCAGCTAGGCAGCTCGGCTCTTGCCATGAGCACCGCTTTCCTTGACCGTCAGCGAGACCAGGCGGAATACGATGGTGAGCACCGCCACGCCAATCACACCCGAAAGAATATACATCGCAGCCTGGCCGGCAAAGCCAAGACCTTGTTCCTCGGAATAGGCCTGCAGATAATCGCCCGTGGGCAGCGCATCGGCAAAGGTCGGGGTATCGAGGCCGGCTGAAGCCTGCAGGCTGTCGTCGCCAGCCTCCTGAACGGCGGTCGCGGCGCCCTCAGCGTCCCACTCGCCCCAGGCGTCACCGGTGGCAAGCAAGCCCAGCGGCGTGGCCACCACGAGCACAGCGACCAGGATGAGCGTGGGGATCAGCGAGGTCTTCTTGGCAGCAGCGCCCTCGGCAGCAAGCTGGCCATCGACGGCCTCGGGACCGACGATAACGCCCGGCGCCGTCTTCTTAATGAAACCGTAGATGGCGGCCGTCGCCACGCCCTCAACCACGCCGGCGACCAGCATATGCGGGATCAACATGGCAGGAATAGCCACGGACAGCGGGAAGGGGCAGTACAGCGGAGCGCCCGAAGCATTCATGAAGAGCATCGGCTGAATACCAAACTCGATTGCCGCGCACAGGGCCGCCAGGCACAGGCCGACCCAGCCGCTCACGATGGCAGAAACCGAGGTGCCCCAGCTCTTGTCGTGCAGACGGCTGTTGAGCGCACGGAACACGATGGCCGCGGCAAACGGCAGCACGAAGGCCATGTTAAAGCAGTTGGCGCCAAAGGACAGGATGCCACCGTCGCCAAACAGCAGCGCCTGCAGCGCCAGCGCGACCGAGACAGCGATAGCCGCGGCCTCGGGACCCAGCAGCAGCGCGATGAGTGCGCCGCCGACGGCGTGGCCTGTGGTGCCGCCGGGCAGCGGAACGTTAAACATCATGAGCAAGAAGGAAAAAGCGGCGCAGATGCCCAGGAAAGCCATGTGCTCGCGGTCGAGCGTGGCGCGCACCTTCTTGATGCAATGAACCCACACGGGCACCATCGCCACTGCCATGACGGCATCGGTCTGCGGAGACAGATAATTATCTGGAATGTGCATGTACGCCTCCCGGTTGTCGACGCACAGAATTGCAACGCCGCTTAAATCACCTTGTCAGTGTTACGCATTGTCAGATTCGTAACACGCCGCGGGCTATCATAGCAAAACGGCGCACTGCCGACAAAGCAGCACGCCGTTATGTAATGCGCGTGTCATATATGAAGGCTCAACGGTGCCTCATACCGAGCATAGCGGTCACGTAGGACTCGGCGGCAGCCACCGCCGACCCATACCCCAGCGCAAGCCCTATCCGCGGACCTCGCCGTTTACGCCCTTGCATACCTTGGTGACGATCTTCTGGTGCGCCTTCTCGACCTCTTCGCTGGTGAGCGTGTGGTCGTCGGAGCGATAAGTAAGCGCAAAGGCCATGGACTTCTTACCCGCTCCGATGCGGATGGGATCGCGGTAGACGTCGAACAGGCGCACGCCCTCGAGCAGCTTGCCGCCGGCGCTGGTAATGCGGCGCTCAAGATCCTCGCAGGTCACAGCATTGTCGACCACGATAGCAAGGTCGTGCTCAACAGCCGGGTACTGCGAGAACTCGCGGTAGTTCTCCTGGTTGCGGGCGCCCTTGATCAGCTTGTCCAGATCGAGCTCAAAGGCAACGACAACCTCATCGATGCCCATCGCCTCGCGCGCCTCGGGGTGAATCTCGCCGACCCAGCCCAGTACGGTGCCGCCGGACAGAACCTCGGCCGCACGACCCGGCTGCAAGAAAGCGTAGCCCTCACCCTCGACGGGACGGAAGCGAACCTTCTCGATGCGCAGCTGGGCGAGCAGCTCCTCGACAATACCCTTGCCAAAGAAGAAGCGCAGCTTGCGGTACTTCATGTTCCAAGACTGCTCGCTCCACTGGCCCGAGAGCACGCCCGCCACGGACTTGGTCTCCTTGGGCAGGCTGGCGTTCTCGCGACCGTGGAACAGGCTGCCGACCTCGTACAGGTGCACGTTGGGCGTACCGTGGGCCTCGTTATAGGCCACGGACTGCAGCAGGCCCGGCAGCAGCGAACGACGCATCTCGGTCTGCTCGGCTACCAGCGGGTTCATGAGCACCACAGGGCAACCGCGGCCCTCGGTGGACATACCGATCTTCTCCAGGTCGCCCGGGGCGGCAAAGCCAAAAGTCGTGGTCTCGTTGAGGCCGCAGGCGCGCAGGATCTCACCGACCTTACGGGTGAGCTTCTGCTCGCGGGTCAGGCCGCCGATGTGGTTCTTGGCAGCCGGGATGGTCGCCGTCACGCGGCCCATGCCCCATAGGCGCAGGACCTCCTCGATCAGGTCAATCTCGCGCGGCAGGTCGGGACGGAAGCTCGGCGGCGTGACCATAAAGTCCTCGCCGTCGCGCTCGACGGTGCAGCCCAGGCGGGTGAGCGAACGCTCGATAAAGTCGGGCTCGATGTCGGCACCGCAGATGGCATGCACGCGGGCCAAGCGCAGCTTAATGCTGTCGATGGTCTTGGGCGCAGGGAACACGTCGACATAGCCAGGAGCAACCTCGCCGCCGGCGATCTCCTCGATCAGCGCGCAGGTAATGTTGGCGACATCCACGCAGCCGGTCTCATCGACCTGGCGCTCAAAGCGAATGGAGGCATCCGAGATCAGCGACAGGTCGCGGCTGGTGTGCGAGGTGCGACCGGCGTTGAAGCAGGCGCTCTCGACCATCACATCGACGGTATCGTCCTCGATCTCGGAATCCATGCCGCCCATAACGCCAGCCAACGCCACGGGGCGCTCGCCGTCAGTGATAAGGCCCATGCCGGCGTCGAGCGTGCGCTCCTCGCCGTCGAGCGTCGTGAACTTCTCATCCTGTTGGGCGGCGCGAACCACCACGCGGCGCCTGCCCTCGCGCTCGGCAAAGGTGTCCAGGTCAAAGGCGTGCAGCGGCTGACCGGTGAGCATCATCACATAGTTGGTGATGTCGACGATGTTGTTGTGCGGGCGCACACCCAGGGCGTTAAGGCGCTTGACCATCCAGTCGGGCGAGGGGCCGACCTTCACGTTGCGCACGATGCGGGCGACATAGCGGTCGCACAGGCCCTCGTCGGCGATCTCGACCGAAAGCTCGTCGTCGGTCGCGCGGCCGGTCTCGGCCTTGATGGCAGGCAGCTCAACGTGGAAATCACGGTCGAAGATGGCGCCGGTCTCGCGGGCCATGCCGATCATGGACAGGCAGTCGGGACGGTTGGGCGTGATCTCGCAGTCGAGCACGGTGTCGCTCGAGCCCACGTACTCGGCAAACGGCATGCCGCAGGGCGTGTCCTCGGGCAGAATCATAATGCCGGAGTGGTCGCCGCCCAGGCCGAGCTCGCGCGCGGAGCAGTTCATGCCCATGGACACGACGCCGCGAAGCTTGCTCTTCTTGATCTTGACGTCGCCGGGCAGGACAGCGCCAATCATAGCCGTGACGATGTGGTCGCCGGCCTCGAAGTTCTGCGCGCCGCAGACGATCTGCAGCGGAGCGGGGTTGCCGTCGGCGTCGAGATTCTTGTCGCCCACATCGACCGAGCACACATACATGTGGTCGCTATCGGGGTGCGGGGTCTTGGTGAGCACCTTGGCGGTCACCACGTGGTCGAAGGACTCGCCCACGGTGTCGATCGCCTCGACCTCGGTGCCGGTACGGATATATTCGTTCGAAAGGGTCTTGGGATCCTCCGGAATATCGATCATGGTCTTGAGCCAGTCGTAAGAAACGCGCATGTAGCTCTCCTAGTTCTTAATCTCCGCAAAGGGAGGAATATCAAATGAAGACGTTCGCCTTAGGGTTGTCCAGGTGCCCCAGGTTGGCGTGAAAGAGGAGCGACGCGTACTAAAGGTACGCGAGCGACGGTTTGAACGCCAAGATGGGGTGCCTGGGCAAGCCTAAAATTGGTTCAGGAAGCGCATATCGCCTGTCATGAGCGTTCTGAGGTCGGGCAGGTCGTAGCGCAGTGCCGCGACGCGCTCGGCGCCAATACCAAAGGCGAAGCCGGTGTACTTCTCGGGGTCGATGCCGCAGTTGATCAGGACGTTGGGGTCGACCATGCCGCAGCCCAGGATCTCGATCCAGCCGCTGTGCTTGCAGAAGTTGCAGCCCTTGCCGCCGCAGACGTGGCAGCTCACGTCCACCTCGCAGCTAGGCTCGGTGAAGGGGAAGAAGTGCGGACGGTAGCGCGTCTTGCGGTCCTCGCCAAACATGCACTTAACAAAGTAGTCGAGCGTGCCCTTAAGATCGCCAAAGGTGATACCCTCGTCGACGACCAGGCCCTCGATCTGGTTGAACTGCGGCAGGTGGCAGGCGTCGGCCGTGTCGGGACGGTAGACGGTACCCGGGCAGATCATGTAGATGGGCGGCTTCTGCGACTCCATAGTGTGGATCTGCACGCCCGAGGTCTGGGTGCGCAGCAGCACGTCGGACTCGCCGTGGGCGTGTGCCTCGGGATGAGCGACGCTGCCGGGGTTGTTGTCGACCACGTAGAAGGTGTCGCGGGCCGAGCGGCTCGGGTGATCCATGGGCGCGTTGAGCGCGGTGAAGTTGTAGTAGGAGGTGTCGACCATGGGGCCGGACTCGACGGTGTAGCCGATGCCGCAGAAGATGTCCTCGGCCTCCTCGATGATCTGCTTAATCAGGTGCTGGTGACCGATCTGCGGGCGAATGCCCGGCAGCGTGATATCGACGGCCTCGTGCTCGAGCGCGTGCTTAAGTGCGGCGGCCTTCATCTCGGTGGTGCGCTCGTCGAGCATTCCCTCGATCAGCTGGCGCATCTCGTTGGCGCGCTTGCCCATCACGGGACGATCCTCGGGGGCGAGCTTGCCCATCATGCGCATCAGGCCGGTGATGCGGCCCTTGCGGCCGAGCAGCTCAACGCGCGCGGCCTCGAGCTTTGCGGCGTCGTCGGCGCCTGCGACGAGCTCCTTGGCCTCTTCCTCGAGTTTGACCAGATCATCAATCAGACCCATGTCTTCCCTTTCGTCTCTCGCGCTCCCCGCTTGCCGAGGCGGCTGCCACCGTCTGACGTTGCGAAAACGCGGCCCGGTTCGGTAACAAAAAACCGCCTCGGGCATGTGCATTGCCCAAGGACGGTTGAATTCCGCGGTACCACCTTGTTTGACCCGGCGGATGTCTGGCCCGCCGTGCCCACTCTGCGCCCCTTGTCGCGAGGCTCACGGCTTCCCTACTGGGGCTTCGCCGCCACTGGCCGCGCGCCCGTTGAGGTCGCTGCTCGGGAGTGAACGCTTGGCCCTTGCCACCGCAGGAAGGCTTGCAGCCCATGACCTTCCCTCTCTTGCCGGCGACGCGGCGGGCAAAACCCTCTCCGTCAACGCATTGGGCTATAGGATAACACATTCTGCGCGCGCATCGCCGCGTTCCGTTTTGTTCGCGCTGGGTACAAGGCAGGTAGCTGTGCAAACTGGCCGTGCCGCCGCGTGCGACGGGCGGCCTGCGAGATCAAGGATATGGTATGGGAAAGAAGCTCGATAAGAAGGCCAAAGCCGCCGTGGCAAAAGCCGCCAAGGGCATCAAGGCCGAAAAGGCCGTCAAGAAGTTCCGTAAGCTCGAGGGAAAGCTGTGGACCCGCGAGTACCTGCTCAAGATCGCTGAGTTTGACGGCGCAACCATCGCCCCCGCCAACGGTGCCGTGGCCCGCGCCGATGCCATGGGTACGCTTGCCGGCGAGCATCATAAGCTCCTGACCAGCGAGAAGTCCGTTGAGCTCGTGCGTTCGCTGGCGCACGAGACGGTTGTGGGCGGAAAGATCGACGACCCGCAGCTGCTCGACGAGATCCGCGTGCTCGGCCGCGACCAGCGCGAGGCCGGCGCCATCCCCACCGAGGAGGCCGAGGCCTGGACCAGGCTCACCTGCGAGGCCGATGCCGTATGGCACAAAGCCAAGGCAGCCAACGACTGGGCGAGCTTTGAGCCCTATGTCGACAAGATCGTCGGTCAGCTTAAGCATCAAGCTGAGCTCATGGACCCCAAGCGTGACCCGTACGATGTATGGCTCGACCAGTACGAGCGTGGCCTTTCCACCGAGAGCTTCGACGCGTTTTGCGATGAGGTCAAGGCCACCGTCGTGCCGCTCGTGCATGCCATCGGTGAGCGCGGCCAGCAACCCGCAGCCGACTTTTTGCACGCGCATGTGCCCGAGGCTGCCCAGCGTGCCATGAGCTTTGACCTGATGAAGCTTGTGGGCCTGGACCTGGACGACACCACGCTCGCCTTTACCGAGCATCCGTTTAGCGAAGGCTTCTCGGTGGGCGACGCGCGTATCGCCACGCATATCCACGAGGACGATTGCATCTCCAACGTCTACAGCATCATCCACGAGGCCGGCCACGCCATGTATGAGCTGGGCGTGAACCCCGCTTACGCGCGCACGTGTCTTGAGGGCGGTACCTCCATGGGCATCCACGAGAGCCAGAGCCGATTCTTTGAGAACACCGTGGGCCGCAGCCTCGCCTTTATGGGCCCGCTGCTCGAGGTGCTGCGCCGTCACGCGCCCGAGGTCTACGGCAACGTGGACGAGGACGCGCTCTACCACGCGGTGAACATCGCGCAGCCGTCGCTGATCCGCACCGAGGCCGACGAGCTCACCTACCCGCTGCACGTTATGGTGCGCTACGAGATTGAGCGCATGCTGTTTGCCAGCGAGGCCACGGCCAAGGATATCCCCGCGCTTTGGAACCGCTTTATGGACGAGTACCTTGGCATTCCGGTTCCCGACGACACGCATGGCTGCCTGCAGGATACGCACTGGAGCGGCGGCTCGTTTGGTTACTTCCCCACCTATGCTCTGGGCAGCGCCTACGATGCCATGTTTGTGCCGGCCATGTGCCGCGACGGTGTCGACCTTACCGGCGCCTGCGCAAGCGGCGATCTGGCGCCCGTCCGCGCCTGGCTGGGCGAGCACATTTGGCAGTGGGGCCGCGCCAAGGACGCGCCGGAACTCATCAAGGGCGCCTGCGGCATGGCGTTCGATGCCCGCTACTACTGCAGCTACCTGCAGGACAAGTTCACCACGCTGTACGAGCTGTAAGGATTGACCAGCACGCCATCGCCAACGCCAACCATGTTGACGCCAATGTCTTGGCAACGTCAGCGAAAACGACCCTAAGCGAGCAAGGTGACGTGAAATGAAAGGGCGCTGACCTTCTGGTCGCGCCCTTGAAATTGAACGTCAGACTGCCGCTTAGGGGCGTTTGCAGCGTCGAGCAGTTACGCGGTTTGGTAAAACCGCGTAACTACAGAGCCTCGAGCGCGTTGGCGATGCGCTTCATGGCGGCATCGGCGGATGCTTGGTCGGGCGCCTCGGCCAGCACGCGGATAACCGACTCGGTTCCGCTCTTGCGCACGAGCACGCGGCCCTCGCCCGCCAGCGATGCCTCGGCCTCGGCGATCGCATTCTGCACGCCCATGCTATCGAGCGCGGCATCCTTGTCCGCCACACGCACGGCCACCTGCGCCTGCGGCAGCAGCTTGCACGGCGCCGTGAGCTGCGAGAGCGTCTCGCGCTCGGCGCGAATCACTTCCATCACGCGCAGCGACGTCATGATGCCGTCGCCCGTGCGCTCGATATCGCCAAAAATCGTGTGGCCCGTCTGCTCGCCGCCCAGGCTGTAACCGCCCTCGCGCATCTTGGCATACACATGACGGTCGCCCACGCCGCTGGTCACGGCACTCAGGCCGGCAAGTTCCAGCGACTTGATCAGGCCAAAGTTGCTGGCGATCGTCGGCACCACGGTACCGCCCGAAAGGCGACCGTGCTTGTTTAGATACACGCCGCACACATACAGAATCTGGTCGCCGTCGACCACGCGGCCGCGCTCGTCCACTGCCAGGCAGCGATCGGCATCGCCATCATAGGCAAAGCCCACGTCCAGGCCCTGCTCAACCACGTGACGCTGCAGGCGCTCCATATGCGTGGAACCGCAGTCAACGTTAATGTTAAAGCCGTCGGGCGCGGCATTGATCACGCGCACGTCGGCGCCCAATGCGTCAAACACCGGTTTGGCAACCGAGGACGCCGAGCCGTTGGCACAGTCCAGGCCAATCTTGACGCCCTGCAGCGAAAAATTCGCACTCGCGATGAGCGAGGCGATGTAGCGGTTGCGGCCCTGCATGTAGTCCACCGTGGCGCCGATGTGGTTGCCCGTGGCCAGCGGCACCTCGCTCTTGCCATCGATGTAGTCCTCGATAAGCTCCAGTACGTCCTCGTCCATCTTAAAACCGTCGCTGTTGACGAGCTTAATGCCGTTATCGCAAAACGGGTTGTGGCTCGCGCTGATCATGATGCCGCAATCGAAGCAGCCCTCCACGGTCTGATGCGCCACGCCCGGCGTCGGGATCACGTGCAGCATATAGGCGTCCGCACCGCTCGCGACCAGACCGCTCACCAGCGCCGCCTCGAACATATAACTCGAGCGACGTGTGTCCTTGCCCACGATAACGCGCGCCTTAGCACTGCGGTTGGCGCCGTAATACCAGCCCACAAAACGGCCAATCTTATAAGCGTGCTCTACCGTCAGCCCAACGTTGGCCTCGCCGCGAAAGCCGTCGGTGCCAAAGTACTTCATGCGCTCTCCTTACAAAATAGGGGCGAACAGATTGCCTGTCCGCCCCAAAATGGTACTCGATTATCTGCGCTACCAGAAAAACCCTACGTCGACGCGCTGTCGCGAGCCGCCTGGCATGTAGGAGTCTGACGCAGTGTAAGCGGCTTGTCCCCCGCCTCGGCCGACGTGGTCAGCGTATACGTGATCGTCGTCGTCTCGCCAGCATGCAGGTCAACGGTGCCCGAATAGAAGGGGATTCCATGCCACGTAGCGGCGCCAAGACCAAACTGGGTGCCCTCGACGGTCAGATCAGTAATGTTGCCGCCCGTCGGGGCAAACAACGAGACATTCAGACGCTCGTCGTCACGCGCGGCATCGGGTGCGCTCGCCGCAACGTAGTCGGGCAGCTTGCCAGCCTCCTCCTGCGTCATGATGTTCGTCAGGGTAACGGTGATGCGATAGGAGCACGTGCCGTCACCGTTCTTGATGCCCTGGCCAATCTGCGTATCGGCGTTCAGGTACCAGTCGAGCTTGGAGAAGCTCAGGTTGTTAAAGTAAACGCCGGCAACAGGATCGGCACTCGGGTCATCCGGATCGGGCAGCGAAGCGTCAATGCCCGTCTCTTTGATGGCGTTCTGCTCATCATCGTTTCTCATCCAAGCAATCAGACGGCCCTCTTCGGCACCGCGCTCGAATGCACCGACAAGCTTTGTAACGTCAACGTCACCGATGCCACCGAGAATCTTGTCGAAGGCAGCGCTGGCGACGGATGCAAAAATGCCATCCGACTCCTCGACCGGATAGTTCCAGTACACATCGTGCATGAGGACCTTTGCGGCGTTGGTGCCGTCGACAACCGTTCCGTCGGGCAGCGACACGTTACCGACCAGGCCCAGCAGATACTGCAGGAACACCGGGTCGATACCCACGACGCCGTCAACGTCCTGCCCATACTGGGACTTCCACAGCGCGGCGACACGCTGCGAGTTGCGGGGCCAATCGGGCGAATACGCGTTACCAGAGTTGTACAGGTTACTGTGGTCACCAAACAGTGCCTCGTCCTCTTCGTCGACGCTCTCAACCGCCTCGTCTTTGCTAAGCGCAATACATGGAACAAAGTCGCCAATCGACATCTGGCCGTTGGTGACCGAAATCAGGCCCTGCGAACCGCCAAAGCCGCCGCAAGCACGAATCTCGACGTTGTTCATGGCGTACACAAGGTAGTTGCGCGTCTGGCCGTTGGCGCCGAGCATCTGGGGAAGGACGGGGGCGACCTTCTCCGCCGCGTCAACCGCGCCGTTGAGGGTGGCAAAGCCGTCCTTGGCCTTATCGACCAGCTCGGTCACCTGGGAAACATGAGTATCGCCAATGCCCTGGACCTTCTCGTTGGCGCTCTTGAACACCTTCGAGCTGCTGGAAAGCGAATCGGCGACCGCCTGCAGCGCGGACACGTTAATCATGCCATCCTGGAACAGCTTGCCGGGCGTGGCCTGAGAAAGGTTGTCGGCCATGGGAACCAGCGCGTTGCTCGAGACATCGGACAGGGCATCAATCATGGTGCGGGCTGCGTTGATGTCACTGCCATACACCGGGATAAACGAAGCCGCCGTCCACAGCGGGCTCGAAGTCTCCGCCTTCATGCTGTCGCAGAGCTCATCGATCTTCTTCGCGTCGTCAGGCAGCGTCGAAAAATCGCCCGACGTGACCTTGTCCTTAAGGCCACCGACGATCTCGACAGCCTCCTTCGCTTCGCTCTTTACGGTCTTTGCCGAGTTAAGCAGCATAAAGCCGCTCGCGCCAAGCGCAACGAGAAGCACCGCGACTACAGCGGCAATAATGGCGCCAGTGTGACGCTTCTTGCCCTCGCCCTTGCGATGGCGATGACGGACCAGACCGTCAGAGGTCGAACTCGACGAAGCGTCGCTACCGTAGTTCAAGCCAAAATCGTAATAATCTTCCTTGGATCCCGAGCCCGCAAACTCGGCACCGCTATCATCCAGGCGGGCGAACGTGCCAGTCTCGGAGGCGCCGGTGTAGATCGTGCCAAGGTTACCCGTAAGCCCCGCGCCACCGGCAGAGGGAGTATTGTTGGCGGCCTTGCCGGCATTAACGTTGCCGGCGGCATTCGCGGCGTTGACAGCACCTGCGTTGTTCGCAGGTACCGAAGGAGCCCCGCTCGGCTGCGACGCGGAGGTTGCACCGCCCGCAAAGACATTCCCTCTTGCACGGCCGGTCTTTTTTGCCTTTTGAGGCTGCTCGTACAGAGCGGTAAACATCGCCGTCTCGCCCGGGGACACGCGCTTACCGGAGCTGCCCTGTCCAGCGCCGCCCGGCGTGCCGGCCTTACCAGCCCCGTTCGGACGCGGCGGAACTGCAGGACGGCCGCTATCGCTGCCCTTAAAGTGATTACCAGCCATAAAGAAATCCTCGCAATTGAGTCGCAATGAAAAAGTCCATAACGTTACTAGTTTATGGCATTTTGAGCATCGACAGCTAAACTCCAGACACGGACGTCAATTGGCGAAAATGCGGCACAACACCTTTTCCGTCTTGGCGGCGGCGTCAACTACACCGTGAGGAACATCATCACGATGATCATGGCAAAGCCGATAAGGTCGGTCGGCAAAAACACCGTACCCAGCATAACGGCGCTGGTGATGGTCGCCGAAACCGGCTCCACAGTTCCGATGAGGCTCGCACGTACCGAGCCGATGTCCTTAACGCCCTGCATATAGAGCATGTAAGCAAAAAACGAGCCGATAACCACGAACACCGCGAGCGCCTCGACGCCGGCAGCGTCGAGCGCCGGCATATGCGCCCAGGGCTGCACGAAGACGCACGAGACCACGCCCGCCGTGAGCATTGCCGAACCCGTGACGATGGGGCTGCCGTATTCGGGCAGGATCTTGGCGGGAATCACCGCCATACACGCGGCGCTGACCGCACACATAAGACCTGCTGCCAGGCCAAGCGGCGAAATATTCAGGCTGGTAGGGTCGCCGCCGGTGGCAATTAAAAAGGTTCCACCCAGAGCCAGGCCAATGCCGATGACTTCGCGAGTACGCGGCATGCGGCGATCGGTCACGCAGGCGTAGCCCATGATGATAACGAGCTGCAGGCACTGGAGCACCGTCGCGGTTCCGGCGTTCGTCAGGCGCACGGCCGAAAGATAGCAAAACTGGTTGAACAGCAGGCCAAAGGCGGTAAAGAGCAGCAGCTGCTTGCGATCGGCGGGTGTGGTCCAGAGCTTAATCAGGCGCTCGCGGTCGCGCGTAACAACCACGGCCATAAAGAGTAGACCGGCGAGAATCTGACGCACGCTCATAAGCCACAAGGTGTCGACGTGGTAGGTATCGAACAGAAAGCTCGCGCTGGTGCCCGAGAAGCCCCAAAACGAACCGCCCACCAGCGTAGCCAAGACGCCCGTGATCATCTTGCGCGACGACGCATCGTTAAGGCGCTCGCGCCAGGCGCGACGGGTGTTGCGGCTGAGCTCGTCGGTGCCCTCGGGCACATCAATGTTCGATATATCGGTCATCGGCACCGAAGCCCCTGCGCCTTCGACCTGCTCGACACACTCTTTGCTCATTCCACTCCCCCGAAACAGTCTGGAAGCAATTCGGCTTACCTTACCACGGCGAAGTCACCAGCTGGAGGCTTGTCCGCTTATCGGTAGGACAATTCCGCAGGCGTCTTTCCATAGCTCGATACCGCAATGGCCTTGCATTATGCGGCAGCCAAATCGCGGCAGCAGGCTCTTTTGAAATGGATATGGCAAAGCCCCCGAATTCCACAATGTAAGCGATTTTTAAAAATGTTCTTGCCACCGAGTTCAGGCTCCGTTATATTATCCCTTGCGCGCTTGCGCACCCTTGATCGGGCGTTTAGCTCAGGGGGAGAGCGCTTCCCTGACACGGAAGAGGTCAGAAGTTCAAATCTTCTAACGCCCACCAAATGTTCGCAGCTCAGAGGCTATGTCCTCTGGGCTGTTTTGTTTT
>CAJLAV010000043.1:0-15760 GCA_905204735.1 uncultured Collinsella sp.
GAGGAGCCTGCCGAGGAAATCGCCGGAGCTGAGTCCGCGCCTGCTGAGGAGCCTGCTGCGTCCCTGCCTGAGGTCACTGTGCTCGATGCCTCCGCCACGCAGGCCATCTTGGACAACGGTCGTGGCTATGCGCAGTTCTGCGACATGGCCGTGCTCGCCTTTGCCTCGTTCACCAACCCGGGCGGTGGCTATATTCAGGGTTATCTGGGCCAGGAGGCCACACTGTGCGCCGATTCGTATCTGTACAACGTTCTCGATAAGCAGCGCAAATGGTACGGCGAGAACCGTCGCCGCAACATCAACTGCGAGCTCTATCGTAACCGCGCCCTAGTGGTGCCTGCGGTGCGCTTCGACCGCAACCACGTGCATGCATACGCCGACGTGATCGTGGCCGCCGCGCCCAACGTTAAGCGCGCCCGCCAGGAGTATCGCGTGAGCGACGATGCTCTGCTGGATGCCCTGCGCGACCGCATTCGCTTTGTGCTTGCCATCTGCGACGAGCTGGGTCGCGAGAAGCTCGTGCTGGGTGCTTGGGGCTGCGACAACAACGGCTTTGACGCAGAGGCCGTGGCCGAGCTCTTCCGCAAGGAGCTCGCGTCGGGCGACTTTAAGGTCAAGCAAGTCTTCTTTGCCGTGCCTTCTACGCGCTGGGATGAGGATTTTGCCAAGTTCGAGCACGTGCTGGCAAACTTCCCCGAGCGCAACGAGGAGTCCTATGCTCAGGTTGCCGCTCGCGCTGCGGCAGCTCGCGCCGCCGAGCAGGCCCAGGCTGCTACCGAGGATGATGAGGACGAGGACGATTGGCGCAAGTACCTGTAACCGGTACGTGTTGACAGATAGGTCGAGCCGGCGGGAGAGGCTGCTCCCGCCGGCTTTTTACTAAAAGGAAGGGCTTACGATGAAAAACGTTCTATGCTTTGGCGACAGCAACACCTATGGTTACGATCCGGCGGGCATGCGCGACGGCACCGCGGTGCGCTATGCGCGGGATGTGCGCTGGTGTGGCGTGGCCCAACGTGACTTAGGCGAGGGCTGGCATGTAATTGAAGAAGGCCTCAACGGCCGCACGACGGTACGCGACGACATGTGCCATCTGGACACCAATCTTAACGGCATTCGCGCGCTTCCGATGATGCTCGAGGCCCATAAGCCGCTGGACGCCATTGTGATCATGCTGGGCACCAACGACTGCAAGACGGTCTTTAACGTGACGGCTGCCGATATCGCTCGTGGCGCCATGGCGCTGATTCGCGCCGTCCGCGCGTTTCCGTGGACCGACGCTGCGCCTTGTCCGCGCATTCTGCTGATGGCGCCTATCAAGATTAAGCCGCAGATCGCCGACGTATATATGACCGATTTTGACGAGCATTCCGTAGAAGCCTCGGAACATTTTGGTGAGTACTACGCGCATGTGGCTGAGCAGTTTGGCTGCGACTTTTTGAATGCCGCCGACTTTGCCGAGCCGGGCGATATCGACTATCTGCATATGATGCCCGAAAGCCATGAGAGCCTGGGTCACGCCGTGGCAGCCAAGCTCCAAGAGATGCTCGGAGAGTAGCGCGACCCCAATCCACCGCAAAGGGGGCGGGCGCCTTTGCGGTGGCTTGGGCTGCGAATCTTAATACTGCCACATGTGGTTGACGGGGCCGGAACCTTTGCCCATGTCAAAGCCGGCGGCGAGAGCGCCGGTTAGGTAGGCCTTGCCCGCGTTGACGGCATCGGCAAGATCCATGCCCTGGGCCAGCGCGCAGGCGATGGCGGACGAGAGCGTGCAGCCGGTGCCGTGCGTGTTGTCGGTCTCGATGCGCTTGTGGCGGAACCACGTGGTGAGTGGATCTCCCAGATGGTTGCCCTCGTCATCGAGTGGCGCGGGTTCGGCCAGTACATCGTTGGCCTCGTTGACAAGATGCCCACCCTTAACGAGGGATGCGCAACCAAAGCGGCGGGTGAGGAGCATGGCAGCATTTTGCTGCGTGCGCTCGGAGTCGACCTCGTAGTCGAGCAGGGCCATGGCCTCGGGAATATTGGGCGTGATAACCGTCGCTAGCGGGAACAGGCGGCGGGTGAGCGCCTCGGCGGCATCTTCGGCAATCAGCCGTGCGCCCGAGGTGGCTACCATGACGGGGTCGACGACCACGTTTGTCGCGTTCCAAGCGCTCAGGCGGTCGGCGATAACATCGATAATCTCGGCAGAGGAAACCATGCCAATCTTGACGGCGTTGGGGCGGATATCGTCAAAAACGGCATCGATCTGCGCCGCGACAATATCCGGGGAGATGTTCTGTACGGCGGTGACGCCCAGGGTGTTCTGTGCGGTGATAGCGGTGATAGCCGTCTCGGCATACAGGCGGTGCGCCGTGATGGTCTTGATGTCGGCCTGAATGCCGGCGCCACCGCTGGAATCGGATCCTGCGATGGATAGAACGGCAGGTACCTTACTGCGATCCATGTTCGCTCCCTTGTTCGGTCGGAATCAAATGGGTCTTTAAGCCAGCATTATAAAGATGCCCGGGCCGACTCTATGCCGAACCCGGGCGGGCGATGCAATCTCTACGCAAGTGTAAGTAAATGTTCACAAGTCAACAATTGACAGGCACCAGCTCGCCGCCAGAAGCGGCCGCGGCGACAGGGTTAGTCCTCCATGCCGAGGTCGATCGTGGTGCCCTCGAAGATCTTGTTGACGGTGCGGACGGCGCACATCTTGCCACACATGGTGCAAGTGCCCTCGGTGGCGGCGGGGGACTCCTCGTAGCGCTTCTTGCCCGTAACCGGGTCGAGCGCGCACTTCCACATGGCGTCCCAGTCGAGCTTGCGGCGTGCCTGGCCCATCTTGTCGTCCATGTCGCGGGCGTGGGGCACCTTTTTGGCGATGTCGGCGGCGTGTGCGGCAATCTTGGTGGCCATGAGGCCGTCGAGCACGTCCTGGGCGTTGGGCAGGCACAAGTGCTCGGCCGGCGTCACGTAGCACAGGAAGTCGGCGCCGGAGCTGGCGGAGATAGCGCCGCCGATGGCAGCGGTGATGTGGTCGTAGCCCACGCCGATATCGGTCACCAGCGGCCCGAGCACATAGAACGGGGCGTTGTGGCACAGGCGCTTCTGCAGTTTCATGTTGGCGGCGATCTCGTCGAGCGCCATGTGGCCCGGACCCTCGACCATAACCTGGACGCCGGCGGCCCATGCGCGCTTGCACAGCTTGCCCAGCTCGATCATCTCGGCGGTCTCGGTGGCGTCGTTGGAGTCGTAGAGGCAGCCCGGGCGACAGGAGTCGCCGAGCGAAATCGTCACGTCGTACTCGTGGCAGATTTCGAGCAGCTCGTCGTAGAACTCATAGAACGGGTTCTCGTTACCGGTGACCTCCATCCAGCCAAACAGCAGCGAGCCGCCGCGGCTCACGATGTTCATGAGGCGGCCGGTCTCCTTAAAGGTCTTTGTGACCGACTTGTTGATGCCGCAGTGGATGGTCATAAAGTCCACGCCGTCCTCGGCGTGCGCGCGCACGACCTCGAACAGGTCGTCCTTGGTAAGCTTGACCAGCGGCTTTTCCATGTAGCCGATGGCGTCGTACATGGGGACGGTACCTACCATGAGCGGCGTCTCGTCGATGAGCTGCTGGCGGAACTGGCGCGTCTTGCCCGAGTTGGAGAGGTCCATGATGGCGTCGGCGCCAAAGTCCTCGGCGATCTTGACCTTCTTCCATTCCTCGGCGGCATCGGCCTTGTCGCCCGAGATGCCCAAGTTCACGTTGACCTTGGTGGACAGGCCCTCACCGACGCCAAAGGCGCGCATGCCTTTTTTGATGTGCACGATGTTGGCAGGAATGGCGATGCGGCCGTCGGCCACGCGCTCGCGGATGTACTCGGGGTCGCGATGCTCGCGCTCGGCGACCTCCTTCATCTGCGGTGTGATCTGCCCGGCGCGGGCGAAGTCGATTTGCGTGACGAGCTTGGGCTCGGTCTGTGTGCTCATTGGCACGGCTCCCTTCGTTGGCATTACCCATATCAGGTTTGCGGGTCAGGGCGGGCGCGCCCAATCTCAGCCTGCCGTCTTGTCCTGCAAGCCCCCCGTTTATGTAATGGGCTCAAGTATAGCTCGAATGGGTACGATTGGCCTAACGAGCGTGCCTGTGAGGAGGCGAACATGGAAGACAAGCATCTATATCGAGAGACGCAATGGGATGTATCGGCCGAGGAAAGCCGTGCGCACCATGGCCTTGTCGCGATCGGTTTTGCGGTGCTTGCCGTGCTGGTGATTGCCTTTTGTATCTGGACGTTTGGTGGTCGCGGCGGCGCTGCATGGGAGTTCGAGGCTGATGATAGCCTACCGATTATGACGGTGAGGAGTACTGGCGGTAATGCCAATACGCTCGCCGTTCCGGGCGATTATTGGTACCCGTGCGATGAGTTTGTGCAGTTGCAGCTGAGTGGTGGGTCTATTCCTGGTGAGGAAATCGAACGCGTGACGTATGATGCGACGTTCAAAACGTTGACGGTGAAGCTCAAAGATCAAGGGGATGTGCCCACGACGATGGATATCGCGCTGACGGAATGGCGCCTGGAGCCCCCGTCGGGTGTTGCGGTGTCCGAGGTCGAGCACGTCAAGATTGTCTATCAGGACGGTTCGACAAACGGGATTGCAAAGGCCGACGGTCTAGCAGAATAGGTGTCGAGCCTAGCAGCCAATTCATAAAAGTTGCGGTGGAATAGTTCCTGATTGTGCGAAAAAGGCTCAAATAGGAATTATTCCACCGCAAGTTATATAGAGAAGGCTGAGCGGGTCAGTGTTGGGTGCCGGCTCTAGAGCATCTGTTCGTTGATGAACATGAGGGTGCCTAGGTATGAGAGCTCGGGGACGTGGCGATAGCCGATGTTGAATGCGGTAAGTTCGCTTGCATCCTCGAGCTTGTTTTCTGCCATCCACCGCACCATGGAGCCGCGCGCCTTTTTGCTGGCGGTCGACCGTTGGATGGGCTTCCCGTTGCGGATACCCTCGCCAAAGAGGCACGTGACGGCTGTGGCGTCGCCCGCGAGGTGGGGCAGAACGGCTTTGGCATACTCTACGCTGGCGAGGTTGACGATCGTGGTGTTTGAACCTGCCGGGGCGATAGCCCGCGCGAGCTTATCGCTCCAAAATGCGTAGAGGTCTCGGGCACCGTCGACGACAAGCTTCGCGCCCATCTCCAGCCGATACGGTTCGACGGCATGAAAGGGACGAACGCACCCGTAGAGGCCGGAGAGGATCCACAGATGGTCTTGCAGCCATGCGAGCTGCGCGGAATCCATCACCTCGGGTGCCATGCTCTGGTATTGAATGCCGTGATAGGACATGGCGGCAGGGGAGAGGTGACGGGCGAGTGCGGGATTGTCGAGATCGCCGCTTTTCAGGATGGGCCCGAACTCATGCAGGGTGTTGAGGCAAGGTCCCAGCAGTTTGTCACTCACGTTCCACAGCGCCTGCAGGCCGCCGCTGCCTTCATTCCGCTCGATATCTAGCAGTGCGCGGTGGAGGCGAGCCGTCTCGCGCACAAAGGGTGGGATGCCCAGGACTTCAAAAGCATCTTGGGCCGCGCGCATCTGCTTGGCGGGCGAAATGATGACCTGCAGCATGGGCTCTCCTCTGCCAAAAAAGTTGCGGTGGAATACGGTCTGTTTTGGCTGTTTATGGGCCAGTTTAGTCCGTATTTCACCGCAACTGATGAAGGGTTGGTTAGGCTCGCTCGATGAAGGCCTTGTAACCGCGATATGCCTCGTAGATGTCGGCCTTGTTGGCGACCTCCCACAGGGCGTGCATGGACAGGACGGCAACGCCGGAGTCGATGACGTTCATGCCATACTTGGCCATGATGTAGGCAATGGTGCCGCCACCGCCCGCGTTGACGCGACCGAGCTCACAGGTCTGGAAGTCCACGCCGGCCTCGTCCATGATGTCGCGGACGAGGGCCACGTACTCGGCATCGGCGTCGTTGGAACCGCCCTTGCCGCGGCTGCCCGTGTACTTGTTAAAGCACAGGCCACGACCCATAAAGGCGGCGTTCTTCGTCTCGAACTTGCCGGCATAGCCCGGGTCGAAACCGGCGGACACGTCGGAGGAGAGCATGCGGCTGCGGGCGAGCGCGCGGCGCAGGGCCAGCGGGCTATCCTCGCCGGCGAGCGTCATGATCTCGGCGACGGTGTTCTCGAAGAAGCGACTCGTCATGCCGGTGGCACCCACGGAACCGATCTCCTCCTTGTCGACGATGAGCGTGATGCTCGTGCGCTCCACGTTGGTGACGTTGATCTGGGCGAGCATGGAGGGGTAGGCACAGACGCGGTCGTCATGGCCATAGCCCAGAATCATGGAGCGGTCGAGGCCCATGTCGCGGGCGGGGCCGGCGGGCACGACCTCGATCTCGGCGGAGAGGAAGTCCTCCTCCTCGACGTCGTACTGCTCCTTGAGGATATCCAGGAACATCTGCTTGACGGGCTCCTTGGGGGCGTCCTTGTCGTCCTCGTCAAACTTGACGGGACGGCCGCCCACGATCACGTCGAGGATCTCGGCGTCGACGGCGTCCTTGGCGGGCTTGGACATCTGCTCGCTCGAGAGATGGATCAGCAGGTCGGAGATGGTAAAGACCGGATCGTCCGCCTTGTCGCCGATATTGATGTCGACGGTGGTACCGTCCTTTTTGCAGATGACGCCCACGAGTGCGAGCGGGGAGGCTACCCAGTGGTAGCTCTTGACGCCGCCGTAGTAGTGCGTGTCGAGATAAGCCATGTCGCCGGCCTCGAAGGCGGGGTTCTGCTTAAGGTCCAGGCGCGGCGAGTCCACGTGCGCGCCCAGGATGTTAAAGCCCTGCTCGAGCGGGGCGGTGCCCAGATTGACGAGCATAAGGTCCTTGCCGTGGTTAGCGGCATACACCTTGTCGCCTGCCTTAAGCTCGCGGCCTGCGGCGATTACGGTCTCCAGGTCGACGTATCCCGCCTCCTCGGCCATCTTGATGCCGGCCTTGACGCACAGGCGCTCGGTCTTGTTCTCACTCAAAAACTGCTTATAGCCGCGGCAAAGCTCCTCGAGCTCCTCGATTTGCTGTGGCGTGTACTTTTTCCATGCGCAGGGACGCTCCATGACGCAGGCTCCTTTCGGATCGATCGTGCTGGTTGATGTACCGTGAGCCATCGTATCACGCGCGGGCTCACGGTGGCGGGGGAGCTTGATGTGAGGTGGCCGCGGGGCGGGGAGCGTGTAAACTGGAGTGAGCAAACCGTGCCCAGCCCAAAGCGAGGTATTCAATATGTCTGACACGCGCCGCACCTTTGCCGTTATCGACGGCAACTCGCTCATGCATCGCGCCTTCCACGCCGTGCCGCCGACCATGAACGCGCCGGACGGTCGCCCCACCAACGCGATCTTTGGCTTTCTGAACATGTTTCTCAAGATGATCGATGCCTTTAACCCCGACGGCGTCGTCGTGGCGTTTGACAAGGGTAAACCGCGCGTGCGCATGGAGATGCTGCCGCAGTATAAGGCGCAACGCCCGCCCATGGACCCCGATCTGCATGCGCAGTTCCCTATGATTAAGGAGCTGCTCGCCGCGCTCAACGTGCCGATTCTGCAGTCCGAGGGCTGGGAAGGCGATGACATCCTGGGAACCATGGCGCGCCTGGGTGAAGAGGCCGGCTGCGACATGCTACTGGTGACCGGCGACCGCGACATGTATCAACTCGTGACCGAGCACGTCAACGTGGTCTCGACCCGCAAGGGCCTGTCCGACGTGGCGATTATGACGCCCGAGAGCGTGGACGACCTGTATCACGGCATTACGCCGGCGCTCGTGCCCGATTTTTACGGTCTAAAGGGCGATACGTCCGACAACATCCCCGGTGTACCGGGCATCGGTCCCAAAAAGGCGAGTGCGCTCATTGCGAAGTACGGTAGCCTGGACGAAGTCATCGCGCATGCCGATGAGGTCAAGGGCAAGATGGGCGAGAACCTGCGTGCGCACATCGACGATGCGCTGCTGAGCCGCAAGGTTGCGACAATTCGCACCGATGCGCCCGTCGAGCTCGACTTTGAGGCGACGTCCTTCCCGGCGTTTTCTGCCGATGAGGTTTCCGCGGCGCTGGGTACGCTTGGTATCACCGCCATGCAGAACCGTTTCTTGGCGCTGATCGGCGGCGAGGGCGGGGCTGCTGCCGCTGCTAGAACGTTTGAGATGCCCACGATTGAGCGCACCGCTGCCGGCGATGCCGAGGCGCTTGCTGACGTGGCGTCCGAGGTTTCGCGTGCGATCGAGGCGGGCGAGTGGGTCGCCACCGTGGTGGACGATGACAAGGAAGAGGGCGCGCTCTTTGGACTGACGCGCACGCTGTGGTTGGCGACGTCCAAGGGCCTCTTCGCGCTCGAGGAGGGCGACAGCTGCGCGGCGGCTGAGGTTGAGGGCTTCAACTTCGTCCACGGCGTGATTGCTGGCGTGCTCGCGCGTCTGTTTATGGAGGGTCGCGTGGCGAGCCCGGATATGAAGGTGCTGTTGCACGAGCTTTCGCCCATCGATTCTTCTGAGCCCGAGCTCATGGATCCGCTGGCAGTCGATTCTACGCGCATCTTCGATACCGTGGTTGCCGCCTACCTGCTGGATTCCGACCGCTCCGAGTTCGATGAGGCATATCTTGCCGATACGTATCTGCAGATGGCGCTGCCTGCGGCGCGCGGCGCAGAGGGTGCCGGCGAGGACGCTCCGGCACCTGCCGCCCGTACTGCGGCTCTGACGCTGGCGCTCGTGGCGCCGTTGCGCGAGTGCATGGCCCGCGAGAACGCCGCCAACGTGTTCGATGGCATCGAGATGCCGCTCGTTCCGGTACTTGCCAAGATGGAGCGCGCGGGCATGCTCGTGGACCCCGAGCGCCTGCACAGTCTGTCCGAGGGTCTGGCGACCCAGATTGCCGAGGTCGAGCGCAGCATTCGCGACCTGGCGGGTGATGAGACGTTTAACATCGGTAGTCCCATGCAGCTGTCGCACGTGCTCTTTGATGTGATGGGGCTTCCGACCAAGGGCCTCAAGAAGACTAAGCGCGGCTATTATTCGACCAATGCCAAGGTGTTGAGCGATCTTGCCCGCGACCACGAGATCGTGCGCCTGATTTTGGACTGGCGTGAGAAGTCCAAGATCAAGTCAACCTATCTGGACACGCTGGGCCCGCTGCGCCGTGGTGACGGTCGTGTGCACACCACGTACAACCAGACCATCACGGCAACGGGGCGTCTGTCCTCGAGCGACCCGAACCTGCAGAACATCCCGACGCGCTCGGAGCTGGGCCGCACCGTCAAAACGGCGTTTTCGGCAGGCGAGGGAAGCGTCTTTTTGGCGGTGGACTACTCGCAGATCGAGCTGCGTCTGCTGGCGCATCTTTCGGGTGACGAGCACCTGGTGCGCGCCTTTAACGAGGGCGAGGACTTCCATGCCGAGACGGCGGCGCGCGTGTTTGGTGTGCCGGTGTCCGAGGTGACGCCCGACCTGCGCAGCCGCGCCAAGGCCGTGAACTTTGGCATCGTGTACGGCCAGCAGGCCTACGGTCTGTCGCAGTCGCTGCATATCTCGATGGCCGAGGCGCGCGACATGATCGACCGCTACTACGAGGCCTACCCGGGCGTGCGTACGTTCCTCGACAACGTGGTGGCGCGCGCCAAGCAGACGGGCTACGCCGAGACCATGTATGGCCGCAGACGCCATATTCCCGAGCTCAAGGCCAAAAATCCGCAACTTCGCGGCTTTGGCGAGCGCACAGCCATGAACCATCCCATGCAGGGCACCGCCGCCGACATCATCAAGATCGCGATGGCCCGCGTAAGCCGCCGTCTGGAAGAGGAGGGCTTTGCCGCCCACATGATCTTGCAGGTACACGACGAACTGGACTTTGAGTGCCCCATCGACGAAGTCGAGCGCCTAACCACCATGGTTCGCGACGTCATGGAGCACGTAGTAGACCTCCGCGTCCCCCTAATCGCCGAAGCCAGCACCGGCATAACCTGGGCCGACGCCAAATAGGGAAGCAACCACAGTTCCAAAGTAACCAAAAACAGAAGGACGCCCCTTATCAACAAGGAGCGTCCTTCGTTCAATTAAATTCAGCCAAAGTATCTAGGCGCCAAGACGCCATCCAGGCGGCAAGCAAGTCACCGCAGGACCTGGCCGGGCGAGGCGGGTAAGTTTTCGTAGATTCCGCACGAGCCGGAAAGCACTTAATGTGCTTTCCGAGCGAGCCCAGGACCTGACCGAACGAAAAACTTACCCGCCTCGCCCGGCCAGGTCCGACGAGCAACGTTAACGAGCCGCCAAGATGGCGTCGATGAGCGTCAGTACGCCTCCGTCGTTGTTGCTCGGAATGCGCCATTTGGCATGCGCGTTCATGTGCTCCTCGGCATTGTCCACGATAAAGCTGTGACCGACGCGCTCCAGCATGGGGATGTCGTTGTACGTATCGCCCACGGCGGCGGCGTCGGCGATATCGATGCCCAGGTGTTCGCACAGGTGCGCGACGCCGGCGCCCTTGTCGACGCCCAGGTTCATAAAGTCGATCCACTCGCGCCCGGCGTTGGTGACGTAGAGCTTGTCCGAGAACTCGGGGCTATAGGTCTCGCGGAAAGCGGGCTCGGCATCATAGGCCGGGAAGAAGATTGAGATCTTGTTGGACTCGATATCAAGGTCCTCAAAGCTGTCGACGTAGTTGATTGTGTTGTAGTAGACGCTGATCTCGTCGTGGTATTGATGGTCGCGGGCAAGCACGTAGAACTCGTCGAAGCAGCACAGGACGGGGACAGCGCGAGGATCCTCCGAGGCACGGCTCAAGACCTGCTGATACAGCTCCACGTCAATATTGCTCTTATAGATATAGCTGCCGCGATAGATCACGCACGCTCCGTTGTCGGGACAAAAAGCAAGGCGGTTTTTGATGCCCTCGAACATCTCCTCGAGCTTGGGGGCGGGACGTCCGCTGGCGGGGCAGAATACGATGCCGGCGTCGGCGAGCTTGTCCAGGCGTTCATCAAGACCCTGGGGCAGCACACGCTCGTCGGTCAGCAGCGTCTTGTCCATGTCGACGGCGAGAATCTTAATGTTTCCGATATTGGCGTCCGATTCGTAAGTTTGCATAAAAATGCGCCTTTCGTTTCGAGATTGTTTCAGACGTTATAACCATCAATTCGTAGTCGGGCGTATTTTCGCAGGAACGGAGCGTATTTGCACCACGCTTCACAAAGTAATGAAAAAACTTTTCAGAAATTTGAATTTGTCGCTTGTGCTGCGGGCACTTTAGCGTAATATAGCGACCATCGAAAACGGAGACGGAAAAACAACCGCTTACCGAGGAAAAGGTACCGTTTACGATATTAGAATTGCGCCCGGCGATAGGTGAAAGGAGAGGCAGATGCAGTTCGTAAAGATCATCACCACTGCAGACAATGCCATCCGACGCCAGCGCGCAATTTCCCGACGACGATAACAATCGTCTCTGTCCGCATGGGGCGAATTGCCTCAACAGAGTCATTTTGAGGTCGTTGGGTTTTAGCACGACATTGCTACATGTTTCTAGGGCATGTATGTGCTGATTTTTGCTATTTAACCTGATATTGCACGGTATATGACCTTGAAATGACTTGCAACTGACCGATGTTCTAACTAGCTACCAAGGGCGAAAGGAAACAGCCATGAGCAAGGAAAAAGTCGTTCTCGCATATTCCGGTGGTCTTGATACATCCGTATGTGTCAAGTGGCTCCAGGACGAGAAGAATCTCGATGTCGTTTGCGTCTGCGGCAACGTGGGCCAGGAAGAGATCGGACTGGATGCCAAGAAGCAGAAGGCGCTCGACCTGGGCGTTCTCGATTGCCAGGTACTCGACCTGCGCGACGAGTTCTCCGATGAGTTCCTGACTATGGCCATCGCCGCAAACTCCATGTACGAGAACAAGTATCCGCTGCTCTCCGCCCTGTCTCGCCCGCTGCTTGCCAAGAAGCTTGTTGAGGTCGCCCACGAGTTTGGCGCGACCTACGTCGCCCACGGCTGCACCGGCAAGGGTAACGACCAGGTCCGTTTTGAGGCCGCCGTCAAGGCCCTCGACCCCGAGCTCAAGGTTATCGCCCCGGTGCGCGAGTGGGATCTGAAGTGCCGTCCCGACGAGGTCGCCTATGCCCACGCTCACAACGTGCCGGTTCCCGAGGGTGCCAACGACAACCCCTACTCCATCGACGACAACCTGTGGGGTCGCGCCATCGAGTGCGGTCACCTGGAGGACCCTTGGAATGAGCCGCTCGATGACGCTTGGGTTATGACCAAGAACCCCGAGGACACGCCTGACACCCCGACCTATACCGAGATCGAGTTTGAGGCCGGCAAGCCTGTCGCCGTCGACGGCAAGAAGATGAAGCTCTCCGAGATCGTCATCGCCCTCAACAAGATTTCGGGCGACAACGGCTTTGGCCGTCTTGACCTGGTCGAGGATCGTCTGGTGGGCCTCAAGAGCCGCGAGTGCTATGAGGTTCCCGGCGCCCTGACGCTCATCACCGCCCACAAGGCGCTCGAGGACATCTGCGTCGAGGGCGACCTGCTCAAGACCAAGATCAAGCTCGAGCAGGATTGGGCCACCGCCGTGTACAACGGCCAGTGGTACAGCCCGCTCAAGAACGCGCTCGACGCCTTTATGGCCGATACCCAGAAGTTCGTGACCGGCACTGTCCGTCTGAAGTTCTTTAAGGGCAACTGCCATGTCGTCGGCCGCAAGAGTCCCTTCAGCCTCTACGACTACGGCCTGGCTACCTACGACCGCGACACCACGTTTGACGAGAAGGCCAGCGCCGGCTTTATCGAGATCGATACGCTGTCGCTCAAGACGTGGGCAAAGGTCCAGGGCCCCAGCTCTGCTGCCGCCCAGGCCTAGCGCCTCCTTCCCTTGGTATCCGCGCGGCCCATCCGCGTGATACATAACGGGCGCACGGGGTCCCTACCTTTCGTTATGCTTGCTGACACTTCTTAACATCGGTGGCCCCTACGTTCCGCCCGCATATATGATGCCGCGACTGTGGCTGAGTCCGAGCCCCGCCGGGGTTGTCCGGCGGGGCTCCTTCTATCAATTTGGCGGCTCTGCGCCTATATATGAGGAGTATCCATTATGTTCAATGCTATCGCGCATGCTTTACTTGCCCTCGCGCCCGAGTTCGATGCTGCAAGGGTCGAGGACGTCCCTATGAGCCTGAAGGCCTGGATCGATGGTTCGCAGGGCAACATCCGGAGGGAGACGTTGGGCGCCAAGTGCATGGCGCGTCACTTCTTTGCAAATTAGCTACATGGCACCGCACACGGTGGGGAATGTGTAAAACTAGCGGTTGAAAAATCGCTTTAGCGATATGGCTCATTGCTTTGGGCGCTTGTTTTGGTATTTGGAGAAAGGGGACGGTTCCATGGCTCTTTGGGGCGGTCGTTTTGAGGCAGGCGTGGCCGAGGTCACGCAGGAGTTTGGCGCGTCGCTGCCGGTCGACAAACATCTCTATAAGCAGGATATCGCCGGCTCTAAGGCGCATGCCAAAATGCTGGCGGCCCAGGGCATCATCAGTGCCGAGGACGAGCAGGCGATTGCCAAGGGCCTGACCGGAATCGAACAGGATATCGATGCCGGCAACTTTACCTTCGATATCAACGATGAGGACATTCATATGTCCATCGAGAGCGAGCTGACGCGCCGCATCGGCGAGGCCGGTAAGCGCTTGCATACCGGGCGTTCGCGCAACGACCAGGTGGCGACCGATACGCGCCTGGGCGTCAAGGCGCTAGCCAAAGAGCTCATGGAGGCCAATCTTGGGCTGCGTCATGTGCTGGTTGATGCGGCCAAGAAGTACGACAAGGTGATTCTGCCGGGCTACACGCACATGCAGCATGCTCAGCCCGTGCTGCTGTCGCATCATCTGCTGGCGTATTCCTGGATGTTCGCGCGCGACTTTACACGCCTGAAGGTCGCCTTTGATGCCGCCGACAACTGCCCGCTGGGTGCTGCCGCGCTTGCCGGTACGAGCTATCCGCTCGATCGTCAGATGACGGCTGCCGAACTTGGCTTTGCGGGCGTGATTCCCAACTCGCTCGATGCGGTTTCCGACCGCGATTTCCTGCTCGATCTGCATTACGCCGGCTCCGTCATGGCCATGCATCTGTCGCGTCTTTCCGAGGAGATTGTGCTGTGGTCGAGCTCCGAATTTGGCTTTATCACGCTTTCCGACTCGTACTCCACCGGCTCGTCCATCATGCCGCAGAAGAAGAATCCCGACTTTGCCGAGCTTATTCGCGGCAAGAGCGGCCGTGTGTATGGCAACCTGGTGCAGCTGCTCGTGACCATGAAGGGCCTGCCGCTTGCTTATAACAAGGACTTGCAGGAGGACAAGGAGGGTGCGCTCGATACCGCTCACACACTCATGCAATGCCTATCGGTTATGGCCGGTATGATTTCGACTTGGACTGTCAACGAGGATGCCATGGCGCGCGAGTGCGGCGTGGGACACCTTGCTGCCACCGATGTTGCCGATTACCTGGCTAAACGTGGTCTGCCGTTCCGCGAGGCACATGCCGTGGTGGGCCATCTGGTCCTGATGTGTGAGAAGCGCGGCTGCAATCTTGAGGACCTGCCGTTCGAGGTGTTCCAGGAGGCAAGCCCGCTCTTTGAGCACGACATTACCGAGGCGCTCGACATCCCCTCAATTGTCGCCGCGCGTACGACCGAGGGCGGGACCGCCCCTGCCGCCGTTGCCGTGCAGCTGCAGCGCGCCGAGGCACAGTTCGTGGCCGACGAGGGCGTGTTTGGATCGCTGACCAAGGTCGTCGAGATGGGCCACGGGGTAAAGTAGGGATTTGACTGAAGCGGCTTTGGCCATTTATCGATAAATCGTTTTTGCTTTTACGGGTGTCTGCTGATGCGGACGCCCGTATTTTGTTGCTATGGGGGAGGGGCTTGTCGAGAACTTCTGTAGGACCTTTGGGCAGGTTGTGAAGGGGTTACGTTCGCGGGCGGCAACTGACCGCCTGCTCTGTTCGATGCGGTTGATGGGCGGTCGGATGGTACTCTAATCGGGCTTCGAAACAGAAGTGACACATATGGAGCGCTTTAATAAATTGCAGCGTTTCAATAAACAGCTTTTTGTTTAACTGCAGCTAAAACTCTGTTACGATGCAGTCCAGGCGGGTGCCGGAATGGGACTTGGGCACGCGCGAACCTACTTGAAAGGCTACTTTTATGGCTATCGAGAAGACCTTCATCATGATTAAGCCCGACGCGGTGCGCGATCGCAAGATCGGCGAGATTGTTGCTCGCATTGAGCGCAGCGGCCTTGTCATCGAGCGCATGGAGATGACCACGCTCGAGCGCGCTACCGTCGAGGAGCACTACGCCCATTTGGCCGACAAGCCCTTCTTTGGCGGTCTCTGTGACTTTATGACGAGCGGTCCGGTCGTCAAGATGGTCGTTTCCGGTCTCTCCGCTGTTGCTAAGATGCGCACCCTCATGGGCGCTACTAATCCGCTTGACGCTGCTCCCGGCACCATTCGCGGCGATTTCGCTGTCGATGTCAACGCCAACGTGATTCACGGCTCCGACTGCCTGGAGAACGCCGAGATCGAGATCAAGCGCTTCTTTGGCTAAACCAGCTTTGACTCCTTAAAGCTGTTAGCGTGTGGCTTGGGCGCCGCGGAACTCCATCCGCGGCGCCCTTTTATTCCAAAATCTATGAAGGGGCCCGCTCGGACATGTGTTCCGA
>CAJLAV010000044.1:0-15567 GCA_905204735.1 uncultured Collinsella sp.
GCGCGCAGGCCAGGCCGCAGACGATGCGGCGCGTCACGCGGCGCCAGCTGCCGTGCGCGAGTCCTATGCGACGGCGAACGTCGGGTTCGGCAACATGGGTTCCGGCGGTAGTGTCATTGCGTTTGGGGGTCGTGAACAAGGCTGCCATGGTTGCTCCCGTTCTCATAGGGCCTATACGACTAGATTCAGCGTATCTGCTGGATGTTGCCGGCGGTAGTGCCGTTTGGAGGGCAAAATGGCCAAAATGGGGGAGAAATAGGCCGCACGCCGGCGCAGGGACCGGCGCTAAAAGAAAAGCGCGGGGCCGCATGGCGACTCCGCGCTTTATTGTTCAGCTTTTGCAGCCTTGCCCTTACGCTACGAAGAAGTAGACGAGGAAGGCAAGGGCCGCGATCCACCCGTCCCGTGCGAAAAAGTGTTTACGAGCGCTTGCGGCTCACCACGGCGCCCGCGGCGATGGCGGCTGTTCCCGCAAGGGCGGCTGCCACGATGGCTGCGCTCGAGGCGTCGCCGGTTGCTGCGAGTTTGCCGGCGATCTTTGCTCCCGTGGCTGCAACTGCAACGGTCTTGGTCGTCTTCGTGCCCTCGGACTTGGAACCCTCGGGCTTGGTCTCGCCTGGCTTCTCCTCGGGTTTGATCTCCTCGGGAGGCGCGATGACCGTGCTCTTGGCGACAGCTTCGTTATAGGGGGAGTCGATCACAGCGTCGCCCGTGCCGATGGTTTGACCCACCACGTAGAAGATGCCGTCATCGAGTTCTTCCTTGTTGCGATAGCCAATGATCTTGCCGCCTGTGGGCGTCTGTATGGGAGCGCCTTCGATCTCGATGGTGCCGATTGTCTCGCCGTCCGCGCTCACGGCAAGGGCGAAGATTGCCGCCGTGTCTCCCTCAGCTGTGACCTTACTGCGGACAATCGAGATGGTCGCGGGCGTGATGCCCTCCTTGGTCCGGGCAAAGATGCCGATGTTCATGCCCCTATGCTCGGGAATGACCGCGCCACTTTGGTCGTTGCTGTAGTGATCGGGGCCGTCGCTACCGGACTCGACATAGCGGGCTATAGCCTTGACAACGGAGTCACTAATGTAGATGTGACCACCCGCTTCGTTGGGGTAGTAGTTTCTGGTGAAGATTGCGGTCGAGAACTGGCCTTCTGCGAACGCATCCACGATCGAGCCGTTCTTGATGACGATGTCGTCCTCGTCGGTGAAGAGGGCGCTGGCTTCATCGTTCCCTGCACTTGCACGGACCGTTACGGTTGCGCCATCGAACGTGATGCCCTTGTAGACATAGATGCCATACCCAACGCCACTTGCGTTGAGGGAAGCGTTCGTGACCGTGAGGCTGTTTTTACCGTCGATGGTGGCGTCTTCCTCGGAGCTTGCCTTGACCTGGCTGCCACCCGAGATCTCGATGTTGCCGTCGGCCCAAATCGCATTGTCTTTGATAGAGCTTGCCTCTACCTTGCCGCCGCCCTTTATGATGAGGTTCTCGTTAGCATCGATACCCTGATCCTCGGTGGCCTTGGCGGTGACGGTTCCGCTGTTGTCGATCGTGATGTTGCCGTCGGCCCTGATGCCATCCGAATCGCCCGTGGCGTTAACGTTTCCCGAGCCCTTGATGGTGACATCGCCCCCGGCATCGATGGCATCGTGCTCGGTGCTCGTGGCGTTGACAGTGCCAGCGCCGTCGATGTTGATGCTGCCGACGGAAGTGATGGCGTCACGAGAAGATGTCACGTTGAGCGTGCTGGACGCGTCGCCCTGAATATTAAGCTCGGCGTTCTCGTTCGCGCCATCCTTAACCTTGATGCCGCGGCCGTCGCCGTTAGTGACGATGTTGTCGCCCTCGTAGCTCACGTTGAGCTTGCCCGCTGCCTCGATCGCGCCGCCGTTATAGCCGTTGAGCTTCATGTCATCGGCGCCGTCCCAGCTCCAGGTGCCGGCGGCGTCTCCCGCGGGCCCCGCGGCCGCTTCGTGGCGGACGCCGCCGACGTCCACCCACTCGGCCGCGAGCGAGACGCTCGGCATGAGCAGCGAGCTCACCGTGAGCGCGCAGGCCAGGCCGCAGACGATGCGGCGCGTCACGCGGCGCCAGCTGCCGTGTGCGAGCAGCGTGCGACGGCACACGTCGGGCTCGACAAAATGGGCTCCAGAGGTTTTGTCATTGCGATTGGGGGTCGTGAACAAGGCGGCCATGGTTACTCCCATCCTCATAGGGCCTATGCGATTAAGCCCAGCATATCTGCAGGATGTAGCCGGCGGTAGTGCCGTTTGGAGGGCAAAATGTCCAAAACTTGGGAAGCAAAACATCGCGCGTCTGTGCGTTGCCTGGCTTTAAAAGAAAAGCGCGGAGCCGCTCGATGCGACTCCGCGCTTTGGTGTTCTGTTTTAGCAGACTATGCCGTTACGCTACGAAGAAGTAGACGAGGAAGGCGAGAGCTGCGATCCACATGAGCGGCTTGATCTTGGAGGCCTCGCCCTTAAAGAGCGCGACGATCACGTAGGCGATAAAGCCTAGGCCAATGCCGGCAGAGATGGAGTAGGTGAAGGGCACGCCGGCGACAATCATGAACGCCGGGAAACCCTGCGACACGTCGGACCAGTCGATCTCGGAGGCCTCGCTCATCATGAGGTAGCCGACGTAGACCAGAGCACCGCAGGTGGCGGCGCTGGAAACGATGGTGACGATGGGGGAGAAGAACGCGGCGAGAATGAACAGCACGCCGGTGGTGACGGAGGTGAGGCCCGTGCGGCCACCGTCGGCGGCGCCGGAAGTGGACTCGACGAAGGTGGTGATGGAGGAGACACCCATGAAACCGCCCACAGCAGCGGCGGCGGAGTCGACGATCAGGATCTCCTTGATATTCTCGACGTTGCCGTCGTCGGTGAGGAACTCGCCCTGCTTGGCCACGGCCATCGCGGTGCCCATGGTGTCGAAGAAGTCACTCATGAGCAGCGAGAACGAGATGACGAGGAGCGCGGGGTCGGTAAGGACCTTGACGATGGCGGGCACGCCGCCGGCGTCGGCGATGGGGCCACCGATGCTCGAGAAGTCGAGCGGGGCGATGATACCGGTCGGAGCATGGGTCACACCTAGGGGGATACCGGCGATGACGGCGACGACGATGCCGATGAGCAGCGAGCCGGGGACGTTGCGGCAGGCGAGGGCGACTGTCACCAGGATGGAGATGATGCCGACGATGAAGGTGGGGGAGGTGATGTCGCCCAGACCGACGAGTGTACCGGCGCCAGCGGTGATAATGCCGGCATCGCACAGGCCAATCATGGCGATGAACAGGCCCAGACCCACCGAGATGGCGTGACGCAGGACAACCGGGATGGCGTCCATGATGGCCTCGCGCAGGCCACAAAGCACGAGCAGCAAGATGACGATACCCTCGAGGAAGATGACGCTCATGGCCACGTGCCAGTCACCGCCGCAGACGGTGGTGGTGATTCCAGCGATCATCGCGTTGACGCCTAAGCCCGACGCGCAGGCGAGCGGGCGGTTGGCGAAGATGCCCATGCAGATGGTCATGATGCCGGCGCCCAGGCAGGTGGCGCAGGCGAGCGCTCCCGCATCGATGCCAGCGCCCGAGAGCACCGCGGGGTTGACGGCGATGATGTAGGCCATCGCCAGGAATGTTGTCAGTCCAGCGCGGAGTTCGGTCCCGATTGTGGACTTGCGCTCGCTGACGTGAAATAGTTCGTCCATGCATACCCTTTCCTTGCTCGGCCCCGAGTTTAGGCCGATTGACACGAACTCAACTACTATATCGCCTTTGAAAGGCTGATGTTCCTCGCATGTTGATGTTCGGCGCTTTGTAGCAGACAGACGGTATTTTTCGCATGAAAATGTGTGGGTACCGTATACTTAAGCAGTTACAACGACCCCTATGGAGGAACGTATGATTAAAGAGCTCTGCCACGACGAGGCTATTCTGTCCCAGCGTTGCGAGGTTGCGACCGTCGAGGACGAGTCGGTGGCACAGGACCTGATCGATACCATCAAGTCGCTCGACGATGCCGGCTGCCTTGCCGCTAACCAGATTGGCGTTACCAAGAAGGTCTGCGTCTACCTGGACGACGCCGGCGAGCCCCACGTGCTCTACAACCCCCGTCTGGTGTTTGGCCTGGGTGCCAGCAAGATGGAGGAGAGCTGCCTGACGCACGAGGAGGTCACCAAGTCCACGCGCTATATCAAGTGCAAGGTCGCTTATGACGTGATCGTCGACGGCAAGATGCGCGAGCGCAAGCAGGACTTTGTGGGCTTCGAGGCGCAGATGATTCAACACATGATTGACCACTGTCTTGGAAAGTTGGTCTAAGGGGACCAAAGCACCGCACTTCGTCTCTTTTGGCCCGGGCATGACATTGTTGTCATGTCCGGGCTTTTGTGTTTAGCGCCTTTTTGTTTGGAGACAATGAAATTAGCAAGAACGTAAAGCTAGGAGGCGCTATGTGTACGAGTATTCGATTTACCGATAATTCTGGCCACATGTATCTGGGCCGCAATCTCGACTGGAGCTTTGACTACGGCCAACAGGTTCGCGTGATGCCGCGCGGGTTTCACATTCCGTATTCGTTTATCGACGACGCGACAGCGGCACACGCGGTGATCGGTATGTGCATCGATTACAAGAACTACCCTATGTTCTTCGATTGCGGCAACGATGCAGGCCTTGCCGTGGCGGGTCTCAATTTCCCGGGTTATGCCGAGTATGCCGAGGACCCTGTCGACGGCAAGACCAATATCGCGGCCTATGAGTTTCCCCTGTGGGTGGCAGCGACGTTCTCGACGGTCGATGAGGTCGAGGCTGCGCTGCGCGATACGGTGATTGTCGCCAAATCTGCCGGAGAGGGGCTGGGCGTGTCGCTGCTCCATTGGATTATCGGCGACAGCCAGCGTAGCATCGTGGTCGAGATGATGGCTGACGGCCTGCATGTATACGGCGATCCGGTCGACACCCTCGCCAATCAGCCCACCTTCCCGTGGCACATGGAAAACCTCCGCACCTATATCACCGCCACAAGCGATTTTCCGCAGACGGCGACATGGCGTGGCGCCGAGCTTAAGCCCTATGGAGCCGGTGCCGGCATGCGCGGCATTCCGGGCGATTGCTATTCGCCGAGCCGTTTTGTAAAGGCGGCGTACCTCAATGCCAATTACCCACAAAAGGAGAGCGAGACCGAAAACGTCGTTCGCATGTTCCGCTCGCTCGAGGGCGTGGTGATGATCGAGGGAGCGTCCAGGATGGGCGATGGCAAGTTCGAGAAGACTATCTACACCGGATGCTTTAGCGCGCGCACGGGCAATTATTACTACGCGATGTATGGGGATCCGTCGATTCGCTACGTGAGCCTGATGGATGCCGAGGGCGCGAGCTCCGATAGGCTCGTGGTTCCCGAGCCACGCCGTTCGTAGCCGCTAGCTTTACTGCAATGCAAAGCGGCCCTGCGTCTCTCGTGAGGTGCAGGGCCGCTGTCGTTGATTTGTGACGTCACTAGAAGTTGACGTCGTTGAGTTGTTCGCTCTCGAGGCCGTCGAGCTGTTGCTGTTCGGGCGTATCGGCGACGCTCTCGAGCAGCTCGGTGGGATCGACGTTCATGTTTCTACCGGCCTCGTTGCCGTCGACCAAGTCGTCCGAGAAGATGTCGACTTCCATTTCCTCGGCTTCCTCGATCTGAACTTCGAGCGGCACCTGGGTGCGCACGAGTTTGACTGCCGGGCGCATGCGGGCAAAGAGGGGCACGTACTCGATGATGATGGCCGAGTTCTCTAGACCGTACCAGCGTGCCGGGCTTCCGCAGGCGCGGCGGACGGCGTACTTGATGGCCATCACGCGGTGGTCGTTGCGGTTGATGTCCGTTTCGGGGGCGAGCATCTTGCGCAGCATGCAAAAACGGAAGTCGCCCACGTTGCCGCGTGTCTCGTAGATGGAGTAGGTGTGATGCTGCGGCGGCAGCTCACCCGATGCCATCAGGTCGCCAACGATCTGGCGCAGGTAGGCATTGATGCGCTGGTTGACCTTAAAGCCCAGGTCCAGGCGCACGCGGAACAGGAAGTCCGTGCCAAAGGTCTCGACGGAATACTCGTGCGTATAGGGCTCATCGGTAACGTACACGTTGATGAACCAGTATGCCTTGGCGCGCTTGGGATGCTTATCCAAGATGGAATAGAGCACATCGCGGTCGAGCGTGAGCGGGTCGGGGCTGTTGGTGAGGAACACCAGGTTGTCGGCAAGCACGGGATAGGTCTCGTCGTTGCGCAGGCGGTCGAGCTGGTCAATGTACTTGGAGACGGGCAGCAGGATGGTCTGCGTGCGCTCGATGGCGGTGCCGCGGCGCCACACGTACATAAGGCCAAACAGCAGCGCGGCCAAGAAGATCATGACATAGCCGCCGTCAAAGAACATGGTGAGGCACGAGGCAAAGAAGCACAGCTCAATGGCGCCAAAGAGCAGTGCGAAGACGCAGGCACCCAGTTTGTGCTTGAGGATGCCGGCGATATAGCTCGTCAAAAGCGTCGTGGTCATGAGCATGGTCACGGTGATGGCGAGGCCGTAGGCGCTCTCCATGCGCTCGGAGTTCTGGAACAGCAGCACGATGAAGATGCAGCCGACCCACATGATGTTGTTGACGAGCGGAATATAGAGCTGGCCCTTGGTGTCGCTGGGGTAGTGGATGCGCAGGTGCGGCATAAGGTTGAGGCGCGTTGCCTCGGATACCAGCGAGAACGAGCCGGTGATGAGCGCCTGCGAGGCGATGATGGCCGCTACGGCCGAAAGCACGATGGCAAAGGGGCGCAGGGGCTCGGGAAGCATCATGTAGAACGGGTTGACGATATCCATCGCGAGCATCTGGGGGTTGGAGTTATTGGCGAGCAGCCAAGCGCCCTGACCCAGGTAGTTGAGGATAAGGGCCGCCTTAACAAACGGCCAGGATGCATAGATGTTTGCCTTGCCAACGTGGCCCATGTCCGAGTAGAGGGCCTCGGCGCCGGTCGTCGACAGAAAGACAAAGCCGAGCACCATAATGCCCGAGTGGTTGATGGGCGAGAACAGGAACATGATGCCGCGGATGGGGTTGAGCGCACGCAAGATGGACAGGTTGCCGAGCATGTTGAACAGGCCGGCGCCTGCCAGGAACAGGAACCACAGCGTCATGAGCGGGCCGAACAGCTTGCCGATCGACGAGGTACCGGCGCGCTGCATGGCAAACAGGCCGCAGATAATGATGATGGTGATGATGATTACGTTGGTCTGGCCGTCACCCAAAAGCGCGTGGCCCCACTCGATAGTGCGCAAGCCCTCGATGGCCGTGGTAACCGTGACGGCGGGGGTGAGGATGCCGTCGGCGAGCAGCGCCGCGCCGCCGATCATGGCGGGAAGGATCAGCCACGGCGCCACTTTGCGCACCAAGCTAAACAGGGCGAAGATGCCGCCCTCGTTGTGGTTATCGGCCTTCATGGCGATAACCACGTACTTGACCGTGGTCACGAGCGTCATGGTCCAGATGACAAGCGAAAGCGCTCCCAAGATCATGTCTTCGCTGACGGTACCGATGCCGCCGTTGTTGGCGACGATTGATTTCATGGTGTACATGGGGCTCGTGCCGATGTCGCCATAGACGACGCCGAGCGTTACGAGCAGCATGCCAGCGGAGAGGGGGATGGCTCCGTGCCCGCCTTGACCACGCTGGTCTTGGGGGCTTGCCTCCAGTTTGTTGTGTGCCACGTGGACTCCCTTTGACATCCGGTTATCTGTCTAGGACAGATAATCTTTATGCCGTCTTTATACATACAAGAGCAGTTTGGCACATCGGGTTATTTTAGACAATAATCCTCAGCTGGGGATTATTTATCTACGCAGGTAGCATTTCAAAGCAGGGGCTTTTTAAGCACGTACTGTCTGGGCGATGCCAGCCTTGGCGTTTGCGCGTTTGCCGGCGAGTTCGCAAAAAATCGCGCCGCCGATGATAAGCGCGGCGCCCAGCAGGCGGACCGGTGTTATGGCTTCACCCAAAAGGGCGGCCGAGAACACGACCGCCGAAAGCGGCTCGAGGTAGCCGACGACGGCGACGGTCTGGACGGGCAGCTTGGCGACGGCGCTAAAGTAGAGCAGGCAACCAATGCCGGTGTTGACGACGCCGAGCATAGCGACGGCGTGCCAATCAATACTGGCGGCGACGCCGGCGGACAGGAACGAGGGAGCGCCCTGCGTGATGAGCGTGAGGACCAGTGCGGTCACAAAGGCGGCGCTCACCTGGAGCGTGGAGTTCTCGAGGCCTTCGATGTGTGGCGCACCCTTGCTAGCGATGACCATCAGCGCATAGCAAAATGCCGAGGCGATGCCGCAGGCGATACCCGCAATGGGCATATTGCCGCCTAGACCTTGCGCTGCAATGAGAAAAGCACCGCAAGCAACGGCGATAAAGCTGGCGATTTTGCCTCCGGTCAGCTTTTCGCCAAAGATGAGCGGGGAGAGCGCCATGACAATGATGGGGCCGCAGTAGTACAGCAGCGAGGATACGCCGACGCCGATCGTCTGGTAGGCGCGGAACAGAAAAATCCAGCTGGCGCCCAGCGCGGCTCCCGAGAGGAGGAGGGCTGCGGCTTCGCGGGGGCGAGATGGCGCCTGCAACTTATGGCGTTGGGTGATGGCGAGGATGGTGACAAGCGAGAGTGCGCCCAAAAACGTGCGTAGTAGCACGATATCGGAGCTCGGCAGTGCGATGGCAGCGGCGATGATGCCGTTGGAGCCAAACAATAGCAATGCTGCTAAGTACGTAAACAGACCGTTGTTCATGCGCTGACATCCCCTCTATATCCGAGCAACTTCACTATGGGTGAACTGGCTTTAGAAGAAAAGCGAATATAATGCATGGCTGACATGACAAAAGCTCATGCAAGGATGGAGGACTGCCGTGGAAACGAATATTCAAAAGATGCAGGTGCTGCTCGAGACAGTGCGCGCCGGAAGCTTTACGCGCGCCGCCGAGCGCCTGAGCTATTCGCAATCGGGCGTGAGCCGTATGGTGGCCGATCTTGAGGCCGATTGGGGCTTTAAGGTGCTCGACCGCAGTCGCGAGGGCGTGGCTCTTTCTGCTGACGGGCGACAGGTCATGCCGGCTGTCGAGGCGCTCTGCGAGGAATTCGTTCGCTTGCAGCGACGCGTGGATGAGATGCGTGGGCTCATGCGCGGCAAAATCTGCATCGGTACGTTTTCGAGCGTGGCGACCCACGTGCTGCCGCCGGTGATTGCTCGTTTTCGTGCCGATTATCCAGACATTGATTACGAGCTGCTGATGGGCGACTATTCAGAGATTGAACAATGGGTGGCAGAGGGCCGCTGCGATCTGGGCTTTATCCCGCATGAGCCCCGAGAAAATGGCATGACGTCGCGGTCTTTGGTGCGCGACGAGTTGATGGCGGTAGTGCCGGCAGACTCTTTGCTTGCCACTGAAGAGGTCGTCTCTCTTGCCGATTTGGCCAACGAGCAGTTTATTCTGCTGGAACGCGGCACCGATGATGAGATTACGCCGCTGTTTCGTCGGGCGGGGCTGACGGTGCGCTCCAAGCTGTCGACCTGGGATGACTATGCGATTATGGCTATGGTGGAGGATGGCCTGGGCGTGAGCGTTCTTCCTGCGCTCATCTTGCGCCGCTGTCAGTTCGATGTTGCCGTGCGTCCGCTCGAGGGGCATCCCCATCGGCAGATCAATGCGATATATCGCACGGCCGACGTTTCGCTTGCCGCCGCTCGATTCCTTGAATACCTCTAAACGCGTGCACGTCATTGTCCGCTTTGGGCAAATCTCGAAGTTCGGTACGTTTTCTTATGAAATTGAACTTTCGAATGAGGTACGGCGCTATACTGCTTGCTAAATTGAACCTTGGTTCAATTCGTGTTCTATAAATTGAACTTTGCCAGCAAGGAGGTTCCTGTGGCCCAAGAGACGTTTAGTAATCGCCTGCGACAGGCTATGTCCGATCGCGACGTTCGCCAGTCGGACGTAATCCGCGCATCGGAGATGCTCGGCAAAAAACTCGGCAAGAGTCAGATGAGCCAATATGTGAGCGGCAAGACGATTCCGCGGCGCGACGTGGCAGAGCTGCTCGCCCGCATCTTGGAGGTCGATGTTACCTGGCTGCTCGCCGGTGACGCCGATCAGGGCGAGGCATCATCGTCCCGCAACGTTTCCAAGCCCGAACCCCATCCCTCAGCTCAAATTCCAAGGAGCACCACCATGCGTACTTTTTCCAAATCCACCAAACTCGAGAACGTTCTGTATGACGTGCGCGGCCCCGTCGTCGACGAGGCTGCCCGTATGGAGGACGAAGGCGAGCGCATCCTCAAGCTCAATATCGGCAACCCGGCGCCCTTCGGTTTCCGCACGCCCGACGAGGTTATCAAGGACATGCGCCAGCAGCTGCCCGACTGCGAAGGCTATTCCAACTCGCGCGGCCTGTTCTCCGCGCGCAAGGCGATTATGCAGTATTCGCAGATCAAGGGTCTGCCCAACGTTCAGATGGAGCATATCTACACAGGCAACGGCGTGTCCGAGCTCATTCAGCTTTCGATGAACGCGCTGCTCGACAATGGCGACGAGATTCTGATCCCCAGCCCCGACTATCCGCTCTGGACGGCGTGCGCAACACTTGCCGGTGGTCATCCCGTGCACTATCTGTGCGATGAGCAGGCGGATTGGTATCCCGACCTGGAGGATATGGAGTCCAAGATCACGAGCGCGACCAAAGCCCTCGTCATCATCAACCCCAACAACCCCACGGGTTCCGTCTATCCGCGCGAGGTGCTCGAGGGCATCGTCGAGGTTGCACGCAGGCATCAGCTGATGATTTTTGCCGATGAGATCTACGACCGCCTGTGCATGGACGGCTACGAGCACGTCTCGATTGCCTCGCTCGCCCCCGACCTGCCCTGCGTTACCTTTAGTGGCCTTTCCAAGTCGCACATGATTGCGGGCTATCGTATAGGCTGGATGGTGCTTTCGGGCAACCAGCGCTGCATGAGCGACTTCATCATGGGCATCAACATGCTCTCCAACATGCGCCTGTGCTCCAACGTGCCGGCTCAGTCGATCGTTCAGACGGCACTCGGTGGCCATCAGTCCGTTAACGACTACATCCGTCCCGGCGGCCGTGTCTACGAGCAGCGCAACTTTGTGTATGAGGCACTCAGCAAGATTGACGGCATCTCGGTGGTTAAGCCGCGTGCGGCGTTCTACATCTTCCCCAAGATGGATGTTAAGAAGTTCAACATCACCGATGACGAGCAGTTTGCCCTCGACCTGCTGCACGAGAAGAAGATTCTGATCACGCGCGGCGGCGGCTTTAACTGGGCCGAGCCCGATCACTTCCGCATCGTGTACCTGCCGCGCATGGAAGTGCTCAAAGAGTCGCTCGAAGACCTCGCCGACTTCTTTGACCATTACCGCCAGAGCTAGTGGGATAGAAGTTCCGCACTATGAAAAGCTCCCTGCAGTTGCTTTGCTGCAGGGAGCTTTCTTGAATCGGCGGAACTAAATAACGATCCCGTTGCAGTGGTCGATTTCGTGCTGGATGATCTCGGCGGTGTAGCCCGAGAAGTTTTTGATGCGGTGGACGAAGTTCTCGTCCAAATACTCCACCTTAATGCGGCGATAGCGGGTGCAGGGACGCTCGCCGATCAGCGAGAGGCATCCTTCGCTCGTCTGATAGGCATTGACCTGCTCAAGAATTTGAGGGTTGTACATCAGGAGCGTCCTGTTGCCGTCCTTTATGCAGATGATGCGTTTGCGCACGCCGATCATGTTGGCGGCGAGGCCCACGCACTCGTGCTCATGCTCGTGGAGCGTATCCAGGAGATCCTGCCCGGTCGCGGCATCGTCGGGTCCCGCGTCTTCGGAAGGCAGGCGCAAAAAGAACTCGGATTTCATGATGGGCTTAATCATGGCGGGCTCCTCATGTCTCATGCTTTCGTGGACTTTTAATAATAGCGCGGAAGGAAAGCTGCGCGTTCGCGTTACAATTTTTCGACGTTGGACCATGTTGCCAGACTCGTCGTGTACGGCGTCTGGCGTAAGTCTAGGGCTCATTTTCGCCCTGGACTGTTCCTCTGGGGCGATGCGACTGTCGTTCCAAGAGGAAGGAAATGCATGGGGAGCAAATCTCAGCAACAAGTTCAAGAAACGCCATCGGCCACTGCGGCGTCTCTCGTCGTAATGTATATCGCAGCCTTTGTTGCCGCGTTTAACGAGAACATCATTAATGTGGCGTTGCACGACATTATGGCGGCCTTTTCGGTGAGTGCCACCACGGCGCAGTGGCTCGTTTCGGGCTACATGATCGTGACGTCGATCTTTACGGCCATCATGGCCTTCCTGTCCGGCCGTTTCTCGACGCGCAAGCTGCTGTTTTTCGCATGCGGATGCATGGTCGCCGGCGAAGTCCTGTGCCTGTTCGCTCCGTCGTTTAGCGTTTTGCTGCCAAGCCGTATTTTGCAGGCTGCGGGATCGGGCATCTTGTTCCCGCTCATGATGAACGTGGTGCTGTCTTGCGCCCCGCGCGAGAAGCTTGGTCTGTATCTGAGCCTGGGCGGTGCCTGCATTACGCTAGGGCCGGCGTTTGGACCCGTGATCAGCGGTCTTATGTGCACGTTGTTTGGCTGGAGGGCGGTGTTCGTAGTACCGCTGGTGGGCGGCATTGCGGTCGCTGCGGCGGGCGTAAAGCTTGTTCAGAATGTTGGAGAGCGCTCGAACACCACGCTTGATATTCTGTCGGTTGTTTTGCTCGCCGCCGGCATTACGGCATTTGTGTATTCCGTAGGCGAGTTCTCGACCAATCTGATTGCCGGTATCGTGACGCTTTTCGCCGCCATTGTGCTGCTCGGCCTGTTTGCGGCCCGCCAGCTCAAGCTCGAGCATCCGGTGCTTAACGTGCGTCCCATGGCGAGCGTTCGTTATTGGCCTGCGTGTCTGCTTGTGGTGGTGTCGATGATGACGACGTTCTCGATGAGCGTTTTGTTGCCGCTCTATTTTGAGGGCGCATACGGCATGACCGCACTTGCTGCGGGCTTGCTCATTTTGCCGGCGATTGCCTGCAACGCCGTGACCTCGATTGTGGGCGGACGCGTGATGGACGCCCGTGGCGCATGGCCGCTGCTGCCGGTCGGCTTTGCCCTGATTGCCGTGGGGCAGACTGCAATCTCGATGACGGCGGCGAGTATGAACATCGGCGTCGTCGTGGCACTGACCGTTGTGGTGTATGCCGGAGTCGGTTTGGTGCTGAGCCCCTCGCAGACGGCCGGCTTGGAGACGCTGCCTGCCGCCGAGCATCCTCACGGAACGGCATTGCTCAATACGTGGAACATGATTGCCGCATCGTTTGGCCCGTCGCTGTTTATCGGCCTGCTCTCGAGTTCTGCGGCGACTGCCGGCGCCGCTGGCGTTGCGACGGACGTTGCCCAGGCGATTGGATTTGCAGCTGCCGTGCGTGTGGCGGCTGTAATTGCCGCGGTCGGGTTCGTGGCGTCGCTGGTGTACGCTCGTCGCGAGTCACACATGTCGCATTAATGTGTGCACATAGATTCTGCAGCTAGATTGGATGGCGACACCATAAACTAATGGACGTTTTGCCGAGAGGCATGATTGTTTAAAGCGCAAAGAGTGCGCGACGGGCCCCGCGAATGGGGCGATGATGCCCGAGAGGGCCAAGAAGGAGTCTCATGTCCGAGAACGAAGAGATCATGAACGAGACCGAGAACGAGACCATGGCTGCCGAGGTCGAGGCAGTCGAGACCGTGGAGACCGAAGCTGCCGAGGTTGAGGCTGCTGACGAGGTTTCCGCCGAGGAGGAGGCCGAGGTTGTCGAGGCCGCCGTTGATTACGATGACGAAGAGCTGATGGACAAGATGCAGAAGGCCGCCCGCCTGCTGCGTAGCCGTCGCTTTGCTATTTCCAAGGAGGAGGAGGCCAAGGCCGAGCGCATGGCGAACATCGAGCGCGCCATCAAGCTTCTTGACCTCAAGCCCAAGATGGAGCAGAAGGAAATGTCCGACCTGCTGGGCATGCGCCTTCGTGAGCTCGATGGCCTGATGGCCGAGGCCGAGGCTGCCGATCTGGTCGGCCGCATCGACGACGCCGAGGGCGATATGCGCAAGATTGTTGTCTTCGCCGCCGAGGATGCCGCTGAGGGCCTGGTCGAGCTTGCCAACAAGAAGGAGAAGCTCCTGCCCGAGCTTTCTTACGAGGAGGCCACCGAGCTGATGGCCGCTCTCGATAAGGTTATCGCTCCGCTCGTCGCCATGGGCCTGGACGAGGATCGCGGTCCTCGCGGCGGCCGTGACGACCGTGGTGGCCGTGGCGGCGACCGTGGCGGCCGCGGCGGCTTTGGCGATCGTGGTGGCCGTGGTGGCGACCGCGGCGGTCGCGGTGGCGACCGTGGCGGCCGCAACGGTGGCGGCTTCCGCGGTAACCGCTTCTAGTTGGGTTACGCGGTTTTACCAAACCGCGTAACTAGTTGACGCTGCGCGCCCACCAGAGCGACAACTTGTCATTCAAAGAGGACGGCATGACCAGAAGGTCTATGCCGTCCTCTTTTCATGCCAATTTGTTCGCTCTGGTGCCCGCTCGCTGTCATTGCCGAAACATCGGCGTTGCCATGGCAGTCATTGGGGACGTTCTTAAACGACTACTTTCCGCGCGACAGAATCTATGCAGCCGTGTTGAGCGACAGCCCCGCTACTCGCCCAGAATCAGCGCCGCGAGCTCATCCTGGGTGTCCACCACGTGGTCGGCGCCGGCGGCTTCTAGCTCTGCGCGGCCACGGAAGCCCCAGGCGACGCCGGCGCTCTTGAGGCCGGCGTTGTGACCGGTCAGGATATCGACATTGGAATCGCCCACATAGAGTGTGGTTGCCGGGTCGGCGCCTAGCTCTTTCATCACATGCAGCGTAACAGGCGCCTCGGGCTTGGGAGGAAACGCGTCGACGCGGCCCTGCACCAGCGCAAAGCGCTCGGAACCAAAATACTTCTCGATAAGCGGAGCGGCCGAGACATGGTCCTTGTTGGTGAGCACGGCAAGCTGCACGCCCGCGACGCGCAGGCGGTCGAGCATCTCGATCGTACCGGCGTACGGTGAGGTGTGGTCTTCCTTGTGCTCGCCGTAATAAGCCCTAAACTCGGCAAGCGTCTGCTCAAACATACGGCCGTCGCCCGCATACTCGGCGGGCATAAAGCGCTCGACCAGCTTGAGCATGCCGTTTCCCACCTTGTAGCGGTACTCGTCTACGGCAAACGTGGGCCAGCCGTGCATCTCGCAGGTATGGTTGCCGGCGGCCGCCAGGTCCTCGAGCGTGTTGAGAATGGTGCCGTCCAGGTCAAAGATCACATGGGAAAAAGCTGCTGCCATGGGTGCTCCTGCCGCTTGAGTTGTAAAACGCACCCCATGATACTGGGCATGCGTGCCGGGCATGTTTGGAATCTGAATATCTTTAATAGCCCTGAGCCTTTGTCGTTAGCAAATCCTCGGCAGCTGCTCTCCCACGAGCATGTCGAGTATGCGGGTCGAG
>CAJLAV010000045.1:0-15542 GCA_905204735.1 uncultured Collinsella sp.
GCGTGTGGACGGTTTTACGCCCGACGGCGATATGGTGGGCGAGGCCGAGCCCGTGGGCTTTGTGACCATCCGTGACGAGATCCGTACCTCGGCTGCCGAGACCATTGGCTACTTTAATGAGCAGGGCGTGACCCTCAACGTGATCAGCGGCGACGACCCGCGTACCGTGTCGTCAATTGCGCGCGTGGTGGGCATACCGGGTGCCGACGCCTACGTGGACGCCACGACGCTCGATACGCCTGCTAAGCTCGATGCGGCGGTGGACCGCTACCACGTCTTTGGCCGCGTGACGCCGCAGCAGAAGCGCGAGCTCGTGCAGGCGCTCAAGCGCCGCGAGCAAACCGTGGCCATGACGGGTGACGGCGTCAACGACGTACTGGCGCTCAAGGAAGCCGATTGCTCCGTGGCTATGGCCGCCGGCTCCGATGCCGCGCGCAACGTTGCCGAGATCGTGCTGGTCGATAACGACTTTGCCTCGATGCCCGCCGTCGTGGCCGAGGGTCGCCGCTCCATTAACAACTTGCAGCGTTCCGCTTCGCTGTTCCTGACCAAGACGCTGTTCTCGATGGGGCTGGCGGCACTGTGCATCGCGCTGCCGCCGTATCCTTTTGAGCCTATCCAGATGACGCTCATCAACTTCTTCTGCATCGGCGCGCCGGGCTTTGTGCTGGGGCTGGAGCCCAACAACGCCCGCGTGAAGGGGTCGTTCTTGACCAACGTGCTCAAGCGTGCGCTGCCGGCGTCGGTTGCAGTCATTTTGGCCGCAGCGCTCGATATCTTTGTGGCGCGCGTGTTTGGGTTTAGCCAGCTCACGCTGTCGACGATGTGCCTGCTTACGTCGTGTGCGGCGAGCGTCAGCCTGATCTGGCGCATCTCGCAGCCGCTTACGCCCTTGCGCGTAGTGCTGTTTGTGTTTGTGGTTGCCGGTATTCTGGTGGGCGTTATCGGGTTCCCCGGCCTGCTGTCCATCGCCAACCTGTCTATCGGCCAGATGGTCATTTTGGCGGTCATCATAGTCTTTACCTGCTCGGTGTTCTTTAAGCTTGCCACGATGATGGACTCGCTTAAGCCACGCCGTCGCCATTCGGCCACGGGTTTTGGTCGTGGCGTTCACGTGCGCCTGGGGCGCGGCGGCAAGGTGAGCTCGACGGGCTCGACGGCTGGGCGCATCGCCAGGCGCGTCGCTGCCGACATGGCCCAGCGACGCGATGAGCGCACCGCCCGTGAGGCCGAGGCCCGCGCGCTCGAGGGTGTGGCGCAGGCGCAGCCCAAGAAAAAGAAGAGCGCGGGTGCCAAGCGTTCGCGCGTAACTAAATCGGCCCAAGGCATCAAGGTCTCGATGCCCAGCAAAAAGAAGAAGTAGCTACCCTGCGATGTTGAATTGGTGCCCTGTGCCTTTAGGGGCGTAGCGATGTTATGCTCTAACCTCGATTGTTCGATTGATTCCGAAAAGAGGATGCCGTGATCTGCCCGCATTGTCTCAAGACTATAGAGGACGGCTCCTCGTTCTGCCCCTATTGCAATGCCTACGTTGGACCCGGCGATGGCCCCGAGCACACCGAGTTCGTGTTTTGCGACGGCTGCGGTGCCCGCCTCTCTCCGCATGACCGCACCTGTCCCAAGTGCGGCCGTCCCGCACCGGGCATCCTTTCTAAGGACGCCGCCGCATCCGACCTGGCGGCAGGACGTACGGCCGGTTTTCCGCGCCTGACCCAGGAGCAGATCGATACCGAGGTACCCCACGCGCCGGCCTCTGCCGCCGCGGTGCTTTCCGATGCTGCCGATCCAAACGAGACCTGCGTACTGCCGGCCTTCGATAAGGATTTTGGCATTCCCAAGGTCGATATCCCGCTGTCGGTGTCCCTGCGTGACGACGCTCAGTCCCAAAATCAAAAACCCAAGCGCAAGGTGCACCCGGACGAGGATGCCTACCACAAGCACAAGCGCCGTATTCCCAAGCCTCTCATCGTCATCGTGTTGCTCGCTGCCGTGTGCGGCGGTGCCTATTGGTTTGTGACGTCGGACCCTATGGGCGTTATGCCGGGCTTTTACGACCAGTTTGGCCAGGCCGCCAAGACTACGTTCCCCTCGCGTCAGAAGGGCGAGGCTACCGAGGACGAGACCAAGTCCGAAGATACCGCCGAGGTGGTCCAGGAGGAGACCGTCCTTTCCGACGACCAGCTCTATACCAAGCTCGACGGTCTGTATCAGACCATCGTGTCGTATGGCGACGATGATCAGATCGGCGAGGTCATCGATTCTTTTAACAATGGCTATCTTCGAACGCCACTGTCCACCCGTCAGGAGCTGTCGCAGAGTGCCTACGCCCTGCGCGACCAGATCAAAAAGACGCAAGATGAGCTTAACAACCTTAAGTATCAGGACGATACGGTCTATGCGGATGACATCGCCCACTTAAAGCAGCTTGCCGAGTGGATGTACGAGCGTGTCGACGTGATCTGTCAGAGCTGGGACATCTCGCTGGCCATTCCCGATGGTGAGTCGATGAGTTCCCACCAAAGCGATATCCTGGCGCCCATCGCACAGGGCGGCAACAGCGCGCTGAACCAGTACGACGCCAATGTGGGCTCCTGGAAGCCGCAGCAGCGTTCCCAAAATTAGTTCGCCATAGTCGGCATAACCTACGTGCGCAATTGATGTAAGCGTATGCTTATTGCTACAATTCGTACAAATATGCTTTAAACGCACGAGGAAGGAACCACATGTTTGGTTTTAAGAAAGAGCTCTACACGCCCGAGTATCAGCTTGCCGGCGACGAGTGCGCCGTTATCGAGACGTCGAAGGGTACCATCAAGGTCAAGTTTGACGGCGAGGGCGCTCCCATTCATGTCGCGAACTTCTGCGAGCTTTCCACGATGGGCTTCTATGATGGCCTTAAGTTCCATCGCTATGTGCCCGGTTTTGTCATCCAGGGCGGCGACCCCAATACCCGCGATATGTCCGGCGCCGACGTCGCCGCTGGTCTTGAGGGCCCCGACGGCATGCCCGGTACCGGTGGCCCCGGCTACTGCATCAAGGGCGAGTTTGCCACCAATCCGCGCAACAGCCATGTCGATGGTGCCCTTGCCATGGCACGCTCCATGGACCCCGATTCCGCGGGTTCGCAGTTCTACTTCTGCCTGGGCGCCCAGCATAACCTCGATTCCGGTTACACCGTCTTTGGTACCACGGTCGAGGGTCTCGATGTGATTTCGCAGCTGCGTGCCGGCGACGAGATCGTCCATGTCGAGATCGTTCACGAGTAAAGGGGACTTCCTTGAATAGCCAGCTGATCCAACAGGGCCGCGCCGCTTACCGCGCGGGTGATTTTTCCGCTGCAGCCCAGATGCTTGGGGCGGCAAAGACTCCCGATGAGATTATGGGCGAGGCCGATCACCTTCGTGGCAACGCCTTGATGCACCTGGGCATGTATGCCGAGGCCGCCGAGGCTTATGCTGCCGCCCTCAACGACGGCACCTACGGCAAGCGCGGCGCGCTGCTCACCAACCGCGGCAAGGCGCTCGCCGCCGTGGGCGACTACACGACGGCCGCCCAGGCGTTCTCTGCTGCTACGCAGGATGCTTCCTATGCGACGCCGTTCAAGGCCTATCTGGGCCTGGGCAATGCGCTGTTCCAGTCGGGCGATTATGCCAACGCGGGTACTGCCTTCCGTCAGGCTGCCATCGACGGCGCCAATCCGGCTCCTGCCGCCGCACTCGGCGAGCTCGGTCGTTGCTTCATTAAGCTCGGCCGTCCGGCGGATGCCGTGGAGACCTACCGCACGGCTATCGACTTTGCCGGCCCCCGCGACGACACGCGTGCGCTCAATGCCGGCATGGGTCAGGCGCTTTCTGCCGCCGGCCGTCCCTCCGACGCACTCGACTCCTTTAACGCCGCTACTGCCGATGGCATCTACCAGCTCACTTCCGAGCAGGCCGATGAGCTTGCCCGCGTGCATGATTCGCTTGCCGCACTGTCTGCCCAGACGGCTATGGCCACGGCTCCGGCGCCCGCGATGGACGCTCCCGCCGTCGATCCGCTCGATCCTACGGGCGCGACCGGTCAGTTTATGCCCGATCCCTCGGACACCGGCTTCTTTACACTGTCCGAGTCCGAGATGGTCCAGCAGGACCGTCAGGATCGTAAGCAGGCCAAGGTCCGTCGCCGCCATCGCCACGCGGGTCTCAAAGTCTTCATTGTGCTGCTTCTGCTCATTTTGATTGCCGCGGGCGGTCTGGGCTTTGCCTACACGCGCGGCTTTGGCTTCCCGTCTCAGGAATCTGTGGTTACCGATCTGTTCCAGGCTGCCGGCGACGGCGACACCGCAAAGGCCGAGTCTTGCCTGGCCTCGAGTTTGTCCGAGGACGCTAAGTCGATGATCATCTCCTCGATTCCGCAGGGTGCTACCGTGTCCGTCGAGGGCATGGACCAGTCCATGACCGAGACGACCGCCAAGGTCAAGGCGTCGCTGTCCAAGGGCGGCGAGCAGGAGTACACCGTCAAATTCGTGCGCTCCGACAATCATATCGGCTGGGCCGTTTCCTCGCTCGATATGGATTTCTCGGCTGCTGACAACCAGTAGTGACCTTATGGGATTTAGCTTTGCCCGGCGCTTCACCGCAAGTGAGGTGCCGGGCTTGCGCTAGTATCATGAGCTAGTAGTTTTCCAGCAATCATCCAACACATCAGGAGTTGCGTTGTTTTCTTTGATGGATATGTTCTTCGGTAGCTATGCGGGCGATCTTGCCATCGACCTCGGCACCGCAAATACGCTTGTCTCCGTGCGCGGCAAGGGCATCGTCATTCGCGAGCCCTCTGTCGTCGCCATCGACAAGAACGACGAGCGCATCCTGGCGGTCGGTATCGAGGCAAAGCGCATGCTCGGCCGTACGCCCGGCAACATCGTGGCCGTTCGTCCCCTGAAGGACGGCGTCATCGCTGACTTCGATGTTACCGAGGCTATGCTTCGCTACTTTATCGACAAGGCGTCCGAGAAGCGCTATCCGTGGACCCCGCGTCCGCGCGTTGTCGTCTGCGTTCCCTCCGGCGTCACGTCGGTCGAGAAGCGTGCTGTCTTTGAGGCCACGATCCAGGCTGGCGCTCGCCAGGCCTACCTGATCGAGGAGCCCATGGCCGCCGCTATCGGCGCCGATCTGCCCGTCGAGGAACCCACCGGCTCCATGGTCATCGACATCGGCGGCGGTACCACCGAGGTTGCCGTTATTGCTATGGGCGGCATCGTCGTCTCGCAGTCCATCCGTATTGCCGGCGACGAGTTCGATCAGGCTATCCTCACGCACGTTCGAGATGCCTACAACCTGGCCATCGGCGAGCGTACGGCAGAGGACATCAAGATCAAGGTCGGTTCCGCCGTGCCGCTCAAGGACGAGCTCGACGTCGAGGTCAACGGCCGCGACGTGATCACCGGTCTGCCCAAGACCGTACGCATCGAGAGCGAGGAGATTCGTCGCGCACTCAACAAGCCGCTCGACGAGATGGCCAAGGCCGTCAAGGACGCACTCGATGCCACGCCGCCCGATCTTGCCTCGGACCTTATGTACTACGGCATTTTGCTGACTGGTGGCGGCGCGCTGCTGCGCGGTCTCGACGTGCGCCTGCGCGATGAGACCGGCGTTTCGGTCAACGTCAGCCCCACGGCGCTCGATAACGTCGTTAACGGCTGTGCCCGCGTGCTCGAGGCCAATGCGTTTGATGGCGGCTTCGTCCAGACCAATGCTTAATTTCCAAAAGGTGGATTCCATTTGGCACGATCTTCGGGTTTCTCCACAAATCTGAATACCAAGCGACAATCAACGGGTATGCGCCCGTTGATTGTTTTCAGCCTGATTTCGGTGTTGCTGCTCACGTTTTACATCCGCGAGGGCGAGGCAGGACCGATTCATGCCGTGCGTTCGGGCGTAACGACGATTACCTCGCCGGTGCGCTTTGTGGGCTCGGCTGTGGCGGCTCCCTTCAATGCGATCGGCAACGTGTTCTCTAACCTTACGGCGTCGCAGGACACGCTTGACGATCTTAAGAAGCAAAACGAGCAACTGACCTCTAAGGTTGCTGAGCTCTCCGAGGCTCAAAAGACCGCCGAGCGTCTGGAGGGGCTGGTCGGCCTGCAGTCGACCTATAACCTCAAATCGACCGCAGCTCGTATTGTTGGTGCCTCGGGCGATGCCTGGACCTCGACCGTCACCATCGACAAGGGCTCTGCCGACGGCCTTACCATCAACATGCCTGTGACGAGTTCGGCCGGTGTTATCGGCCAGATCATCGAAGTCTCGGCCAAGACGTCCACCGTGCGCCTGATTGGCGACGAGAACTCGGGCGTGTCCGCTATGGTGCAGGACACGCGCGCCCAAGGCATGCTGCAGGGTCAGGCTGACGGCACGCTGCGTCTTGAGTACGTGAGCGTCGACTCCGATGTTAAGGTTGGCGACATCATCGTGACCTCGGGCATTGGCGGTGTGTTCCCCAAGGGTCTACCGCTCGGCACCGTCTCGTCGGTCGAGAAATCGGCAAACGACGTGTACTACACCATTGTGGTGCGCGCCCAGACCACGGCCGAGAACAACGAGGAAGTGCTGGTCATCACCTCGCTGACCGACGAACAGTCGGCCTCGGATGAGGACGTGAGCACGGCCAACAGCACGCCGCAGGGAACGTCGCGCGATGCTGCGACCAAGACGATGGACGAGAGCTCGGATGACAGTTCCGACACGTCCGAGACGACCGATTCCGGCTCGAACGAATAGGGGGCATGTCCATGGATCTACACGAGCAGGGGATGAGCTCCCGCACGTTTGTAATCGCCGCCATCGTGTGCGTGCTGCTGCAGGCAGGCCTGGCACCGCAGATCTCCATTGCGGGCGGTCGCGTCAACTTCATGATTATCCTGGTGTGCCTAAGCGTGTTCTCGGGCGACCCGACCCGTGCCGTCGTGTGCGGTTTTTGCAGCGGCTTGTTCTATGACCTGTCCGCTGCCGTGCCGGTGGGCGTTATGTCGCTCCTGCTGACCGTGGGTTCTTTTGCCCTGGTGCACAGCGCCGTCGGTCAGACGGGCGGTACCCCGAGTGCGCGCGGCGTCACTGTGGGCGCCTTTGCGCTCGTCATTAATGTGATTTACAGCATCATCTTGCTGTTTATGGGTTTGGAGACGAGCTTTGTCGTGGCGATCTTCGGCCATGCGCTGCCGTCCTCGATCCTGACGGGTCTGGTTGCCATTCCGTTTTTGATGTCCGGCGTCGTGCCGCAGTCCGGCTATGGATTCTCCGCACGTGGCGGACGCCAGACGGGTATGCGCTTTAAGCCCAAGACCCGCAAGCTCAAATAGGGGAGGCCCGTAGATGTCTTCCCAGTTGACGGTTATTATCGCTGGTATCGTGCTGGTTGTGGCCATCGTGGTCGCGCTGGTCATCATGCGTCGTGGCGATTCCCGTTTTACCTACGATACGCAGCATGGAACGGCCCCACGCGCCACCGAGGGCGAGGGCAATACCGCGGCGACCGCCTTTAAGGGCCGCTTTTCCATCCTCACCACGGGTGTGGGCGCGATGTTTGCGGCGCTCGCCGTCAAGCTGTGGGGCATGCAGATGGTCTCGTCGGACTATTACGAGAAGCAGGCTAATAGCAATCAGACTCGCACCGTTACCACTCCCGCTGTACGCGGCCGCATCCTCGACCGCAATGGCGTGGCGCTTGTCCAGAACCGTCCCTCACTTGCTGTCGTGGCCTACCGCGACCTTGCCGAGGATGAGGTTCTGGTTCGCCATCTTGCCAACGTGCTTGGAATGCCTTACGTGGCGGTCCTTCGCAATATTCAGGACAATACAGAGGGCGCTCAGAGCCTGCATACCATCGCGACGGACGTCCGTCGCTCCACGGTTGCCTATATCAAGGAACACGCCGGCGAGTTCCCGGGCGTCAAGATTGCCGAGCGTACCGAGCGCCAGTATCCATATGGCGAGACGGCATGCCATATCTTGGGCTATACCGGCACCATTACCTCCGAGCAGCTCGAGGCCCAGAATAAGAAAACCTCTGGCGATGATGATGCTTCTGCTGGCAAGATTACGTACCAGTCGGGCGATATCGTGGGCCAGGCGGGCGTTGAGAGCTACTACGAAAACCTGCTGCAGGGTATTCGTGGCGAGCAGACCGTCAAGGTCGATGCCTCGGGCAATGTGACCGGTCAGGCCGGTGCCGTGCCTGCGAAGGCCGGCTCCGACATTAAGCTCACGCTCGACCTTAAGATCCAGCAGGCCTGCGAGACGGCGCTGGCGAGCGCTATCGAGCTTGCCAAGACCACTGGCTACAGCAATGCCGGCAACGGCGCTGTGGTGTGTCTCGATCCCAACAATGGCGAGATCCTGGGCATGGCGAGCCAGCCCAAGTTCGATCCGTCTGTCTTTATCGGCGGCGTCTCAAATGACGTGTGGACCGAGCTCAATGATGACAAGGGTTCGCACCCGCTGCTCAACCGCGCCATTAGCGGACAGTACATGTCGGCCTCGACCATCAAGCCGCTCTCGGCACTGGCCGGTCTTGAGTTTGGAACCTACACGTCGGGGCAGACGACCAACTGCACGGGCTATTGGACGGGTCTGGGCAAGTCGTGGGGCAAGTACTGCTGGTTGCATTCCGGCCACGGCACCATGACGCTGCAGTCGGGTATCGCCAACTCGTGCGACCCTGTCTTCTACGACATGGGCAAGGCGTTCTTTTATGACGAGCAACATCCCGAGGGCTTGCAGGAGGTCTTTCGTCGCTGGGGCCTAGGCAAGACCTGCGGTATCGATCTGCCGAGTGAGGGCGCGGGCCGTATTCCCGATGCCGAGTGGAAAGAGTCGTACTTCACCGACGCCTCTGCCGAGGACCGCAAGTGGAATGCCGGCGATATGACCAACATCGCCATCGGCCAGGGCGATATCCTGGTGACGCCCCTGCAGATGGCGTGCGCCTATATGGGTCTTGCCAACGGCGGCAAACAGTACGTGCCTCACGTGTTTTTGTCTGCCGTGTCGCGCGATGGCGACGGCGATGCCTATAAGTACAACGGCAAGGGCAAGAAGAAGCGCCTGGAGGCCAAGATCAACAGCGATTCGGATTTGGCTCTTGTTCGCAACGGTATGCACGACGTGATTTACACGGCATCGACGTCCCTGGCGGCGCACTTTGGCACCCTGACGCCGCAGGTATACGGCAAGTCGGGCACGGGCGAGAAAAGTGGCGAGGACGAATACGCGTGGTTCTGCGCCTATGCGCCGGCCGATGACCCCAAGTATGTCATCGCTACTGTCCTGGAGCAGGGCGGCGGCGGCTCAGATACCGCGATGCATGTCGTGCGCGACGTGCTCGGCGTGATTTATGACGAGCCCGATACCTCTTCGGCCTCGGGCGATTCTTCGGTTCGATAGGAGGTTGCGATGGATTTTTCTCCGGCGGATCTGTTCCGTTCAACCAAGACCGGCTCTCGCAGCAGCCTGGACCGCGTCAACAAGCAACTTTCGGCCTCGCGCGGCACGTTTCGCCAAAAGGTGCATATCGGTGTGCTCGTGGCTACTGTGGCGCTCGTCGCCTACGGTGCCATCATTATCTGGTCGGCTTCGCAGTTTAAGGCCGATGCCTCGTTCTCGCGCCATTTGCTGGGAATTGGCATCGGAGCGGTGCTGGCGGTGCTCGTCTGGCGAACCGACCTGCGCGGTATTTCCAATTTCTCGACGGCGTTGCTCGTCATCGACCTGATCGTGATCTTCTCGCCCAAGATTCCGGGTCTGTCCTATACGGGCGGTCTGGGCATGACGGGCTGGATCAAGATTCCCGGTATCGGCTTGACGTTCCAGCCGGTTGAGCTTGCCAAGCTCATCACCATCTTCTTTATTGCTACGCTTGGCTCGCAGTATAACGGTCGCATCGATACCGTTCGCGACTACGTCAAGCTCTGCGGCATGCTGTCCATTCCGTTTTTGGCCGTCGTTGCCATGGGTGACCTGGGCTCGGGCCTGGTCGTGCTGGTTTCGGGCGCCATCGTCATCTGCATGAGCGGTGCACGCCGCGAATGGGTGCTGTCGACCCTGGCCCTGCTCGTGGGCCTGGTGGCCCTCGTCCTGGCGCTTGATTCGGTCTTTGATTCGTTGCTCGGCCACGATGTGCTCATCAAGCAGTATCAGATGAACCGTCTGACGGTCTTTATCGACCCCGATAATGCCGATTCGGACGATGCCTACAACCTGCAGCAGTCGCTTATCGCCGTTGGCTCGGGCGGCTTCTTTGGTAAGGGCCTGGGGCATGCGACGCAGTCGGCCGGCGGCTTTCTGCCTGAGTTCCACACCGACTTCGTCTTCGCCTTCCTGTCCGAGACCTTTGGCTTTTGCGGTTCCTTTTTGCTCCTGTGCCTCTACGTGCTGCTGATCTTTTCGACGATTCGCGTCGCCTTTAAGTGCGAGTCGCTGTTTTTGCGTCTTTCGTGTGTGGGCATCGTTGGCATGTGGGCGTTCCAGACTTTCGAAAACATCGGCATGTGCATCGGCATGATGCCGATTACCGGTATTCCGCTACCGTTTATTAGCTTCGGTTCGTCTTCGATGATGATTCAGCTGCTGACGGTGGGTATCGTACAATCCATATGGCGGCATCGTTCGGGCGCCGCGTAACCGCTGGAGGGGTTTGCTATGAAAATTCCCGTAGATAAGCTGACCCGCGCTTTTAAGATGGGCGCGTCCGTTAAGAAGGATTCCGATACGCCGGTGCGCGTCTCGGTCTATCTGGATTCGTCCGCCTCGCGCTTTCTGGCCGAGACGGTGCGTGACGCCTTTGTGCCGCAGACGACCTCGGGCATTGTGCGCGTCGAGCGTCTGGGGGAGGAGCGAATTGCTCCAAAGACCGATACCGATGTGGTGCTGGTGCTCTCGTGTGGTTCCGACCGCTTGGAGAGTGCCGTGCAGGAGCTCGTGATCGCCGGCGCGCCCGTGTGCGTGCTTGCCGAGTCTGCTGTGGAGGTGCCGTTTATCGAGGAGTCCACGCCCATGCTCGGCGTGGTAGCGGCAATCGATAAGACGTATCTGCTCGAGACGCTTGCCCGCTGGATTCTCGATCGCACCGACAAGGAAACGGCTTTTGCGGCGAACTTTGCCTTCATGCGCATCGCGGCGGCCAACCGTATCATCACCTCGTGCGCGCTCACCAATATGGCGACCGGTGCACTGGTGTTTTTGCCGGGCGCCGATTATCCCGTTATGGCGCTGGCGCAGGTGGGCATGCTCTTTGAGCTCGCTGCCGTCTTTGGACGCGGCATTAAACCCGAGCGTGGCTACGAGGTCGCGGGCGTGCTTGCCGGCGGTCTTGTGATCCGCGCGGTCACCCGCGCGCTCGTCAAGCAGACGCCGCATATTGGGTTTGCCGTCAAGGCGCTCACTGCTGCCGCGGGCACCTATGGCATGGGCCGTGCGCTCGTTTCGCTCTACGAGCGCGATGTCGACTACAGCCGTGCCAATGAGGTGGTCACTGCCACGTTTTCCCGCGTTCGCGATCTTGTGACCACGGTCGCGGGCGCTACCCGTCCTATGGCGTCCTACCAGGACGCATCAGATCTCGCTGCTTAGGGGTTTTCCGTTGCGCGTTCCGTACCAAGATTGTTTTCATTTAATTGAGCCGTTGCTCGCCAAGGTCGAGAAGCCGAGCCGCTATATCGATCACGAGTGGGGCACGCTTTCCAAGGCCGATGCCGACTACCGTTGCTGCCTGATCTACCCGGATGTGTACGAGGTTGGTCTGCCCAACCAGGGCATCGCCATCCTCTACAACATCCTTAACCAGGCCGAGGGCATCTCCTGCGAGCGCGGCTATGTGCCGTGGCCCGATATGGGCGACGCCATGCGCGAGGCGGGTATTCCGCTGCTATCGCTCGAGGGCGCAGCGCCGGTCGCTTCGTTTGATATCGTCGGTCTGCATGTGCCGCACGAGATGGCGGTGACGAACTTCCTCGAGGCACTCGACCTCGCTGGCATTCCGCTGTTAGCGGCCGACCGCACCGAGGACGACCCCATTATCATCGCCGGCGGTCCCTCGGTGTACAACCCCGAGCCGTACGCGGCCTTCTTCGATGCCATCCTCATCGGTGAGGGCGAGGAATCGCTGCTCGAGACCTGCCAGCTGCATCGCCGCCTGCGTGACGAAGGGGTCCCGCGCGCGCAGATTGTCGAGCAGCTTGCATCCATTGCCGGCAACTACGTGCCGTCGCTCTATGAGGTTCGTCACGACGAGCCCTGCTCGCCGCATGGCTACACCGTGCCGCGTGAGGGCAAGGATGCGCCGACCGTGGTCTACAAGCGCGTCGTCGAGGATTTCGGCGCCACGAATCCGCTGTCGCAGTCGTGCGTGCCCTATGCGCAGCTGGTCCACGACCGCCTGTCTATCGAGATCCTGCGCGGCTGCGCCCGCGGCTGTCGTTTTTGCCAGGCTGGCATGACGTATCGCCCGGTGCGCGAGCGCTCGGCCGACCAGATTGTCTCGTCGGTGATTCAGGGTCTGGAAAAGACTGGCTATGACGAGGTGTCGCTGACCTCGCTCTCCACGACCGACCACTCCTGCATTCGCGACGTGCTCGGCAGGCTCAACCGTCGCCTGGAGGATACGGGTATTCGCGTGTCTATTCCGTCGCAGCGCCTGGATTCGTTTGGCGTGGATATGGCCGAGTCGGTCGCCGGCGAAAAGAAGGGCGGACTGACGTTCGCGCCCGAGGCCGGCAGCCAGCGCATGCGCGACATCATTAACAAGAACGTGACCGAGGAGGACCTGGACCGTGCGGCCAAGGCGGCCTTCGAGGCCGGCTGGAACCGCATGAAGCTCTACTTTATGATGGGCCTTCCCGGCGAGCGCGACGAGGACATCGTGGCCATCGCCAATCTGGCCGATCACGTGCTGGAGCTCGGTCGTTCCGTGGTGCCCAAGGCTCGTCGCGGCTCGATCTCGGTGTCCATCTCGGTTTCGGTCTTTATCCCCAAGGCCGCCACGCCGTTCCAGTGGTGCCCGCAGCTCGACTACGACGACGTCAAGCGTCGCCAGAAGCTGCTTATCACGAGCGTTCGCAACCGTGCCGTCCGCGTGCATTACCACGATGCCGAGACTTCGCTCATCGAGGCCGCGCTGTCCCGCGCCGGTCGCGACATGACGCCCGTCATCATCGATGCTTGGCGCTCGGGCTCTCGCTTTGACGCCTGGGTAGAGCATTTCTCGCTCGATAACTGGAAGGAGGCTGCTGCCAAAAACGGCATCGACCTCAATGAGCTCGTGCACCTGCCCTACGAGTTGGACTGGCGCCTGCCGTGGGAGCATGTGAGCCCCGGCTGCACGCGCGGTTTCCTCGAGCGCGAGTACCGTCGCTCGCTCGAGGGCGTCACGACTCCCGACTGCACCCGTACGTCGTGCACCGGCTGCGGGATCTGCCCCACGCTCCACGCCAAGAATGTATTGATGGGTGATCGCGCATGAGTGAGCGCCTGACCGACAACCCCACGCTCTTTAGACTTCGTGTTCGCTATGGCAAGCGCGATCGCCTTAAGTACCTGGGCCATCTCGAAGTGATCCATACCATTGAGCGCATCGTGCGCCGTGCGGGACTTCCCTATGCCGTCACGCAGGGCTTCTCTCCGCACATGCGCGTGGGCTTCTCTTCGGCGCTACCGGTTGGTACGTCGTCGACCTGCGAGTGGTATGACCTGTTTATGACCGAGTTCGTGGCGCTCGACGAGGCGTTTGGGCGCCTGGCTGCGGCGTCTCCGGCCGATCTGGCGCCCATCGAGGCGGCGTACATCGACGTGCGCACGCCGGCGTTGACGGCGCAGCTCACGCGCCTGTCGTATCGCATCGACCTGCATCTGGACCCCGAGGCGCCCGTAAGCGCCGACGAGGTGCATCGTGCGATCGACACGCTGCGCGCGGGCCATGGCATCGACTACGCGCGCGGAAAAAAGAGCAAGCGCTTGGATTTGGATCACACACTCGTGGGCTATGAGCTCACGGCGGGGGAGCGCCCGGACCATTTGGTGCTCATGCTCGACACCCATGCCGACAACGAGGGCTCCATGCGTCCGGAAATTTTGCTTTCTGCTGCTGATGTTTTGTTGCAGGGCTTGACCCCGGGCGTGGATGCACCTATTGTTTCCACCGGTATGCAAGACCTCGTGACCATCTGCTCCTACGATGTCGAGCGTCAGAATCAAGCATGCGAGGACGACGAGGGCCGACTCGTCAGCCCCATACCTGTGCGAACTTGTGGATTTGCTCCACATACTCGTTGACGGGGGTATTTTCGCCTGCTACTATATTCGGCTGTTGCACTAACTGATGCATGAAGGGCAAGTAAACATGTACGCAATCGTTAACACGGGCGGCAAGCAGTACAAGGTCGCCACCGACGATGTCATCACCGTCGAGAAGATCGAGGGCAATGAGGGCGACAAGGTCACCCTGCCGGTTATCTTCCTCAACGATGGTAAGAAGATCGTCACCGATCCCGACAAGCTGGCCAAGGCCAAGGTTACCGCTCAGATCGTTGAGCAGTTCAAGGGCGAGAAGCAGCTGGTCTTCAAGTTCCACAAGCGCAAGCGCTATCGTCGTCTGAAGGGTCACCGTCAGCAGCTCACCAAGCTGAAGATCGTGAAGGTTCAGGCTACCTCCCGCGCCAAGAAGGCTGTCAAGGCAGAGGCTGAGGCTGTTGCCGAGGCTCCCGTCGCCGAGTAGATTACACTCGTAACGAAAGAGTAGGTATACACAATGGCACACAAAAAAGGACTCGGTTCCTCCCGTAATGGCCGTGACTCCCGCGGTCAGCGCCTTGGCACGAAGCGCTATGCCGGCCAGACGGTAACCACGGGCACGATTCTCGTCCGTCAGCACGGCACGCACATCCACCCGGGTGAGAACGTTGGCCGTGGTAAGGACGACACGCTGTTCGCGCTGGTCGACGGTACCGTTGAGTTCCACAAGGGTATCAAGCACAGGGTCAGCGTACGCCCGCTCGCGAACGCGTAATTCACCCTTCATAGAGCACATATGTGGGAGGCACTTGAGTTTTAGGATTCAAGGGTCTCCCTCTTTTTGTAGGAGGCGATTCTGTTGTCACAGTTCACCGATATCAGCCGCATTAACGTGTGCGGCGGCGACGGCGGAGCCGGATGCATGTCGTTTAGGCGCGAGGCATTTGTCCCCAAGGGCGGCCCCGATGGCGGCGACGGCGGTCGTGGCGGCAATGTCGTCATCCAGGCCGATGCTCAGCTGTCTTCGCTGATCGATTATCGCTTTAAGCATCACTTCCGCGCCGAGCGCGGCACGCACGGGCAGGGTGCCCGTCGTAACGGTAAGAGCGGCGAGGACCTGATTCTCAAGGTCCCTATGGGTACCGTGGTGCGCGAGCTCGACCCCGAGACGCAGACCCCGATGTTCGAGATTGCCGACCTGGTGCACGACGGCGAGCGCGTCGTCGTGGCGCCCGGTGGCGCCGGCGGTTTGGGCAATACCCACTTTGTGACGTCGGTGCG
>CAJLAV010000046.1:0-15209 GCA_905204735.1 uncultured Collinsella sp.
GGACGCTGTCGCCGACGCCCGCCCCGCCGCCTCCGATGCCGCCGGCAGACGCTGCCGCTCCGCAGCATCGAGCTCCGGTCATCTGCGCCATTTCGGGTTCAGGCGGTTGCGGCAAGTCGACGATCGTTGCCACCATGGCACACACATCGTCGCTGTTGGGCTTGCGTGCCGCCGTGCTCGACCTGGACCTGATGTTTGGAAACCTTTACGACTTGTTAGGCGTCGATGCTCCGCGCGATATGGCGGCACTTATCGAGCCGGCGGCGGGCGCGCTCACCGAGCCGGATATCGTAGCCACATCGATGCGCGTGGCGCCGGGCGTTACGCTCTGGGGTCCCGTTGCGGCGCCCGAGCAAGCCGAGCTCATGGCACGTCCGGTGGAGCTACTGCTTGATGTTTTGCGTCGCGAATCCGACGTGGTCTTTATCGATACCTCGGTCTTTTGGGGCGACGCCGTGGCGGCTGCGGTGGCGGCGAGCGACCGTTGCCTGGTCGTTGGCGATGCTGCGGTGTCGTCCGCGACGTCGGCGTCGCGCGTCATTGAACTGGCAAGTCGAGTAGGTGTGCCGCGCACGCGCATGAGCGCCGTGTTCAACCGGTTCGGTGCGCGCGGGGCAGACGAGGACGTCGCCATGCGCTTTGAGATTGCCTGTGCGTTGAGCTCCAAGATTCGTATCGCCGATGGCGGGCAGGATCTCGCCGCGCTCATGGCGTTTGGGCGCGCAGACGAGGCAGTGGGTCAGACGAGCGCTTTCGCGACCAGCGTGCGCGAGGCCACGCGCGAGATGCTCGTGGAACTGGGGTGCGCCGTCGGCCCTTGGAGCGATATGGTCGCCGACCGTGCAACGCGCACCGAACGCCCGCGTATCCGCCTTCCCTGGTCGCGCGAGGGTGATCAGCGATGAGCCTGCAAACAAGGATTAAGGCTGCCGACGCTGCAGCGGCTGCAGCGCCTGTAGATGCGGGGCGTCGCCGCGCGGTGAAACGACGCACCAAGCGCGCCGTGATGGACCGCATGGGTTACGACGAAGTGGCGCGTATCAGCGCCTATATCGACCCGGTACTTGCCCGCTCGGAATTGCGTCCCGCGGTGGAGGCGGCGCTCAATGTTGAGGAACCGACCGATCTCGCGACGCCCGAGCGCGAGACCATCATCGACGAGATTTTGGATGACGTGGTGGGCTTGGGGCCGTTGCAGCCGCTCATCGAGGACGACACCGTTACCGAGATCATGATTAACGGCTGCCGCTCGGCTTTCTTTGAACGCGGCGGCGTCTTGCACCCCATCGAGCATGCGTTTGAGGATGATGAGCAGATCCGTGTGCTTATCGACCGCATCATCTCGCCACTTGGCCGCCGTATCGACGAGCGCAGCCCCATCGTCAACGCCCGCCTCAAAACGGGCTATCGCGTCAACGCGGTGATTCCGCCTGTGGCGATTGACGGACCGATTCTCACCATCCGAAAGTTCTCGGACCGTATCTGCTCGCTGGACGAGCTCGTGGGGTTGGGATCGCTGCCGCTTTGGTATGCGCAGCTGCTGTCGTGTGCGGTGTCGCTGCGACAGGACCTGGCGGTTGCGGGAGGCACGGGATCTGGTAAGACCACCCTGCTCAACGCGTTGTCATGTGAGATTTCCACCGGCGAGCGCATCGTGACGATCGAGGACTCTGCCGAGCTCAAGTTTGCGCATCATCCGCACGTGGTGCGCCTAGAGGCGCGCGAGGCTTCAATTGAGGGCGAGGGCGCGGTGACGATCCGCGACCTGGTAACTAATGCCCTACGCATGCGCCCCGACCGCATCGTGGTGGGCGAGGTGCGCGGTGCCGAGTGCTGCGACATGTTGCAGGCCATGAACACGGGCCACGACGGGTCGCTCACCACACTTCATGCGGGTTCAGAACAGGAGACCGTGGTGCGTCTGACGTTGCTTGCACGTTATGGCATCGATCTGCCGAGCGAGCTCATCGAGGAGCAGATTGCCATGGCGCTCGACGGCATCGTGATGTCCGAGCGCCACGCCGATGGCAGGCGTTTCGTCTCCTCGTATTCGGGGGTGCGACGCGCCGCATCGGGTGGCGTAGAGCTCGAGCGCTATGTGACGTTCGATGCCGCCGAGCGCACCTGGACGCTTGACCGCGAGCCGCCGTTTATCGCAGAAGGCCTGCGGTCGGGGACGCTCACACAAGAGGAGGTGGACGAATGGAGATCACTGTGCCCCTCGTCGTAGGGGGCTTGGCAGGGCTTTCTGTCGCGACGGCGTGCGGGGCGGAACCTCGTGTGCCGCAGGTACCGCCGGCGGAGCTGGCACGTCAGGCGCTCGAGACGGTGGCAGAGAAGCTGCCGCGTGAGCTGGTGGAAAACGATCTGCTGAAAAAGATCGCCCGTTCGTGGGCATCGCTGGCTCCGGCGCATCGCCTTGGCCTCGTGATCGAAGATGCTTCGGGACGTTTGGCGTTTCTGCTGCTATCGAGCGGTGTCTGCTGCGTTTTACTAACGATGGTGTCGTTATCGCCCCTCGGATTTGCCTTGGGATTTGTTGCTCCGTTTGCCGTTGGCGCCGCTCGGGATGGCTTTGAGAGCCGGCGCGAGCAACACGATGCAGAAGAGGCAATGCCCGAGGCGTTTACCGCACTTTCCATGTCGCTTGCCTCGGGACATTCGCTGGCCCAGGGCATGCGCTTTGTGGGCGCTCATGCGCAAGAGCCAGTACATACCGAGTTTTTGCGGGTGGCGGCGGCGATCGATTGCGGCATCTCGGCGACCGACGCGCTCGATGACTTGCTCGTGCGTATCGACGCCCCCGGTCTTTCGCTTGTGACCTTGGCGCTTAAGGTGTCTCAGCGCACCGGCGCTCCGCTTGCCGACTTACTGTCCGAGGCGTCGAGCATGGTGGGGGAGCGCATTGAGCTCAAGCGCCGCCTGGATGTTAAGACGTCGCAGGCTCGCATGTCTGCGCATATGGTCGCGGCGATGCCGGCGGGCATGTGCGCGGTGTTGGCGCTGCTTTCGGCAGATTTTCGTCGCGGTCTTGCGACGCCTGCCGGCGCGGGCGCTGTGGTGCTGGGTCTTGCCCTCAACGCCGTTGCCCTGGTGGTTATCCGGCGCATTATGCGGGTGGAGCTATGAGCGCCCCGGTTGCAGTTGCGGCTTGCCTGTGCGCCCTGAGTGTATTTGTCGCGACGGGTTTGGATCGGGCGGATGCACGCAAGATCGCAGAGGCCTGCAAGCGCGAGGCGGTGCTGGTCGCTGCCGCGGGTCGCTCGGTGGTCGATGCTCTGACCGCGCGAGTGAAGGGCGCGGTTGGAGCGGGCGGCCCGGCGCGAGTGTCGCTCGGCGAAGTGTCCGAGATGATTGATGTTGTGCGCTTGGGTCTTTCGGCCGGTCTTTCGTTTGATGCGGCGCTTGAGATTTTCTGCGCCAACCGCCGGTCAGTGCTGGCTCTTCGCCTTGAGCGCGCCTGCATGGCGTGGCAGGTGGGCGTGGGCACGCGTGAGGACGAGTTGTTGGCCGCCGCGCGCGACCTGGACGTGCGAGCGCTCGAGACCTTTGCCATCACGGTGGGGCAGGCGCTCGCCCTGGGTGCCCCACTTGCCGAGACGCTGGCCGCTCAAAGTCGCGAGATCCGTGCGGCTCATCGCGCCGCGGTCGAGCGCGAGATCGAGCGTGCGCCCGTCAAGCTGCTGATTCCCACCGGCACGCTCATCTTGCCGGCGCTGCTTCTGTCCATATTGGGCCCGCTGCTGGGAGCAGGCGGGATGATGTAGGGAGGAATACATGAACACGATGACTGGCGCTGCTGGCAAGGTCCAGGGCTGGGCGTTTTGCCGGGCGGCACATGTTCGTCAGCGCGCCAAGGAACTATTGCAGGAGGAGAGTGCACAGGGTACCACCGAGTATGCCATCTTGGTCGGCGTGCTCGTGGTGATCGCGATTATCGCCATCGTCGCATTTAAGGGCAAGGTCCAAGATCTATGGAACGCTATCAGCGAGGGCATCAACAGCCTGTAGAGGGCGAGCGCCCCATCGGGGTGCTGCTGGTGTTTGCTTGCCTGACCGTGGCGATAGCGGCGGTGCTTTGGGGGCTTAACGCCGCGCGGCAGCAGCGTCCTGGGACCGCCTCCGATTTGGGCTCAGATTCGGCGGTGGCGTCTCAAAAAGATGAGATGCGAGATGCGGACGATTCGGATGTCGCTGTCACGGCGCAAACCTTTCTGCGGACGCTCGACAAGCGGTCTGGCACTGCGACGGATTCGCTTGAGGGCAACGCGATTGCGGTCCGGCTTGCATGGTCCGAGGACCGACCGATGACCGAAGCGGCGGCGGATATGCTGCGTGCCTATCGCGAGGTACCCACGGCGCAACTTGCTCTGAGCGGCTATCTCGACATCAAGGGAAACGTGTGGGGCGCCATCGTGCGCGACGGACGCGGCTGGGTCGATATGGTGACAATTGCCGCGGATGCTGGCGATGCTTCGTGTCGTCTGCGCGCCGTGCGCCTGAGCCCGCAGGCAACGGACTCAAAGGAGGGATCGTGAAATGCATGATGTCCTGCGTGAGGAATCTGCCCAGGCGACGGTCGAATACGCCATTGTCACGGTGGCGCTGTTATCGATCGTGCTGGCGATCGCGGGACTTTGGCGTGCCGGCACCGATGGGCGCTTGGCGGCGCTGGTCGAGCGGGCGGCATCTCACGGCGTCACCTCGACATCGGTTGTCGACGCTGCTGCGGGTGCTAAGGACATCGCGTTGTATTGATATCGCGCGCGATGACCGGGCGCAGTCTACGGTCGAGGCCGCTTTTTTGCTGCCGACGTTTCTGACGCTCATCCTTCTCGCACTGCAACCGGTGTGCCTGCTCTATACGCGCGCGGTCATGGAGTCTGCCGCCGCTGAGACCGCGCGGCTCATGACCACGACGACGGCGGAGGACGACGATCTTAAGGAGTTCACCCGCCGCCGGCTTGCCGCAGTGCCCAACGTTTCGATTTTTCATGCCGGCGGGCCGTTGTCGTGGGATATCGAGCTTGGCCGGGCCGGTGCGGGTGGCGTCTCGTCCGTGTCCGTTTCCGGCGAGGTCAAGCCGTTGCCTGTGATCGGTGCGTTTGCGCAGGCTATGGGTGGTACCGCCGAGGGCGGCTACGTTGAGCTCAAGGTCGATGTCTCGTATCAATCGCGTCCCGAATGGCTGGAGGGAGATTATGATTCGTGGATTGCTGCATGGGATTAAGCGTTTCTGGTCTAGACGCGTTTTGACGCGCCGTCCGAGCTGCCATCGCAAGCGAGGCGGCTTTATGGGTCGAGCCGGTATCGACCTGTTTATCGAAGACGGCGCCTATACCACGCTTTCTTCTGCCGTGGTCATCCTAGTGGTGCTCACGTTGTTGTTTTCGTCGACCGCGGCGATATGGAGCATGTCGCGTGCCGGGGATACTCAGGTGGCGGCCGATAGCGGCGCGCTGGCGGGTGCCAACGTAGTGTCGTCCTATCACACGGCTGCCACGGTGGTTGATGCGAGCATCTTGAGTTTGGGCCTGGCGGGTTTTGCCACGATCGGGACGGGCCTGGTCGCCATCCTCATCCCGGGTGCCGAACCAGTTGCCGGCAATATGGTCGACACCGGGATTGAGGTCATTAAAACGCGCAACAAGTTTGCCAAAAGCGCATCGGAAGGCTTACAGAAAATCGAGACGGCTCTGCCACATCTGATCGCCGCGCGTGCCACGCAGGCGGTGTCGGCGCAGGATACCGATAGTGTGACCTATACCGGTACGGCGCTTGCCGTGCCCAGGACATCCGAATCGGACTTCGCCGCGCTCAAAGGGTCAGAGATCTCGACCGATACCATTAAAGACACATCAGATGATTTAGAGCGTGCGGCCGAGGAGCTGCGGAAGGCTTCTGAGGACACGGCGAAGGCTAAAGAGCGCGCTTGGCTGGCGGATTGTGGTGGATCGGTTCCGGCTTCGGTCGGTAGCTGTTCATGCATGTGGGAACGTGCGAGGAGTTTGGCAAAGCTCTCGGGTGAGCAGAACCCGCATTATGCCTCGAGCATTTCGTGGGAGCCACAGGTGGCGCTCGACCGCGCGAAGACCTACTACCGTCAACGCCTGGCAGACGAAAAACCGCATGGTTCAAGCGTCGAGACGAAGGCGGAGTCGGCGGCGCGCAAGGCGTTTTACACCTATGCGAGTACAGAGGTCAATCGTGCATATGTAACCGAGGGCGGAGATGAAGTTACTTCCTATATCCCGCTGTTGCCGCGCAACACTGACGAGGTGCGAGCGACGGAACTCTATTCCGATACGGCGTGGCCAACCAGTGCCATCGATGGCAAGATGTATCTGCATTACGGAACGAGTTGCCCCAACTATAAGAAGGGGGCGCCAGGCGGGCTGGCCTCGGTTGCTGATTATGACGGGCAGGACAGATGCAACAGATGCCATTTTGGCGTTTCGTCGCTCGGCGCCGTTGCGGCTCCTTCGACTTCTATCGAAAACGGCTTCGAGTACCACTTTGATCGATTCAAAGACGCTCTGGAAGACTACGTCGAATGCCGCAACAAAGAGCTCGAGCTCATGCGTCAGACCGAGGACGAGGCTGACCGTGCGGGTAATGCGTTTGACGAGGCCATTAGAGCGCTTTCGGGCGAGCGTCCGCGTATCGCCCCGCCCGGGCGAAATGGCGTGGTTGCCCTTGCGGTTTCGGGTGCCATCTCGAGCCCCGATGAGCTCAACTCTTCGTTTAACACGACAGTCAGGCTTGGCGATCGCGGTGCTATCTCTGCCGCGGTGTTGGCACCCGATGACGCGACAGCGCAAAACAACGTGCTTTCGCGATTTTTCTCGACATTGAAGGAACGCTCGGGCGGCGTTGCCGGCGTGCTCGACGGCGTCATGGATGTTTGGGGACGGCTGCTCGTAGGATACGGTGATATCCAAGGTTCGGCCGACGAACTTATGGACGAGATGATTAAAGGCCTAGGAGGGGGCAGCGGCGCGTTGGGCTCCATCGCATCGTGGCTCGGCGATACCGTTTCGGCGTCCGTGGCGGCGTTGGGTCTGGAGCCGTGCGACTTGCGCCTGCGAAAGCCGGTGCTGACCGATTCCGCCAACGTCATTAAGAGTCCGGGGTCTGACATTGCCGGTCTCTCTCAAGCGCAAGACAAACTGCGAAGTATTCCGTTGGGCGTGACCGATCCCAAGGCGCTTTGCGAGGCGTTGGAATATCAAGTCGAACGCACCATTAGCGGTACGGTGTTCACGCTTGCGGAGATTCCTCTGCCCGGCGGCGGCTCCATCCCACTCACCGTCGATGTCGCCACGCTGGTTGGCGCTCTGGGCGGTGGGTCGTAATGAGTATCCGCATGCGTCTGCGCGAGGAGCGCGCCCAAGCGACGGTGGAGATGGCGGTGGTTACGCCCGTTTTGCTGGTGCTGGCACTCATCGTGTACAACGTCATGATCTTTGCCAGCGCTGTCGCGCGCTTCGACCGCGTGGTACCCGACATCGTGTTGGCGCACGCCGTGGCGTCGGAGGGGGAGGGCGACGAAAGCTCTGCCGATGCCTCGGCGACGGTTCAGACTCAAATTCTGAATGCCATGGAAGGCTATGACTTGCGGATCGAAGTGTCGAGCGAGCAAGGCGCGGAGGCATCGGATGGTGGCCTGCTCTCCCTATCCGGTACGTTTAGGACCTACACCTGCACCATGCACTATGAGCCGTGGCCGACTTCTCTCAGCATCGCTGGCGTTTCGCTGGGGGCGCCGACAACGTTGTCGCACGAGCGTGCGGTGACGGTCGATCCATGGCGTCCGGGGGTGGTCATGTGACCGCGGTCTCGTCCTACATCGCCTACGCGCGGGCACTCAATAGGCTGGGTTGGACGCCGGCCGAGTTTGTGGTGGCGGAGTCGTTTGCCGTGCGCCTGCGCGGCATGCTGGGACGGCGTCCGGTTGCCGCCAACGGCCTGCCGCTCGTCATGGCGTTTCCACGCTGCTCTTCGGTCCATACGTGTTTTATGGCCTATCCCATCGACATCGCCTTCATCGATGCACGCGGCAATATCCTCGCGCGCTACGAAAACGTATGTCCCTGGTGTATGTGCTCCTGCCCCGGCGCCTGGGCGGTATTGGAACGCCCTTCAATCCTCGCTACACCTCCCGCCCTCCAACAAGTGCCGGCGTAAGAGATTGGCGACAGCGGACTTTCGTCATACGAAATTGGGTAAGATGGAGGAGAAGATGCATGGATGTTGAGATCCATCCCAACGCTAAAAAGCACCTGACGGAAAAGCAGGTACTAGGTGCCTGGTTCGCGGTTACTGAGTGCATTCGCCGCGAGTCGGAGGACGAGCCGCCGAGATGGCTTGCCATTGGATGGCTTCCAGATGGTCGAAGTGTGGAACTTGTTGCGGTCGAACTAATTCGTGGATGGCCCATTATTCATGCCCTGTCTCCGGTTCAGAAGAAATTCTGGCAAGAGATCGAGCGAGCTCGGCAGAGGGGTCGATGATGAGCAAGACGTATACGGCCGCTAATGGTCAGGTTGTAACGGATGAAATGATTGACGCGTGGTGCGAGTCGTACGAGCGCGGAGAGTTACCGGATGGCGAACACACCGTTGGTGGGATCGTGCATGGACGGCCCCCGCTCTCAGGTGAGGGGACGGCAACGCTGTCGGTCAAGATTCCTCTGGGAATGAAGGAGGCCATTCGTCGACGGGCGGCTGCCGAGGGGATGACGCCAAGTGAGTTTGCCCGTGCGGCTCTGAGCGAAAAACTTCTTGCTGCCGACTGATGCCTCTGACGTGCCGATTTATAGAACCGAGGCTGTGCTCAAAAACTTTTTTAAAATTCTCGGTTGACCGGAACGCGTCCTTGGTTATACTAATCAAGCCTTGAAACAAGGCACACCTCAAATGGCTGGGTAGCTCAGTTGGTAGAGCAGAGGACTGAAAATCCTCGTGTCAGGGGTTCGATTCCCTTCCCCGCCACCTTGAATTGACTAGGACCTCTGCAAAGGGGTCCTTTTCTTTTATGTGGACCCGCGGAAAATGCATCCCAGTCTTTTGCGAAAAACGGGACGCGCTTTCCGGCGCTTACTTCCGACGTGCGTGCACATCTCGGCGCGCCATCTCGGGCCCGCTCAGACATTCCTCCCGCTTTTGCGCCACTTTACAGACCGTTCGGTCGTCTGTCCGCACGCGCGGGTATACTCAAAACGATACTTTTCCTATGCAATACGATGCAGGCTCGGCCTGCACGATCCGAAGGGGGCAGTGATGGAGAGGATACTCGGCGTTAATCTCTCTGGCTGGTTTATTCCCGAGCCTTGGGTGACCCCGTCGCTATACGCGGCGACCGGTGCATCCAATGCGGCCGAGCTGCAGGAGGCCATGGGCACCGCCGCCTATAACGAGCGCATGCGCCGTCATTACGAGACGTTTGTGAGCGAGGATGATTTCCGTCGCATGGCGCAGATCGGCCTCAACGCCGTGCGCCTGCCGGTGCCTTGGTATGCCTTTGGCTCACAGGAGTCCGATGCCTCCTACATCTCGGTTGTCGATTACATCGACCGCGCGATTGAGTGGGCTGCCAAGTACAACATTCGCGTGCTGCTTGACCTGGCGACTGTGCCCGGTGGCCAGGGCGATTCCAACGATTCGCCCGCCACGCCGGAGGCTGTTGCCGAGTGGCATTCGTCCACTAACGGCCGCCATGTCGCACTCGACGTGCTCGAGCGCTTGGCCGAGCGTTACGGCGAGGCCGAGAGCCTGCTGGGCATTGAGCTGCTGGATACGCCGCAGATGAGTGTCCGCAAGAGCCTCTTCACCATGACGGATGGCATTCCGGCGCACTACCTGCGCAACTTCTATCGCGACGCCTATGAGCTCGTCCGTTCGTATATGCCCGAGGATAAGATCGTCGTCTTTTCGTCTTCGGGGCATCCCAGCGAGTGGAAGCATTTTATGCGCGGCGCCAAGTACAAGAACGTCTACATGGACCTTCACCTGTACCATTACCGCGACGAGCATGCGCTCGACATCACGAGCCCCCGCGGGCTGACGACGGCGATTTCGCGTAACAAGCGCGAGCTTAAAGAGGCGATTTCGACTGGGTTCCCCGTGCTGGTGGGCGAATGGTCGGGCGCGGCGATCTTTGCCAACTCGTCGGTTACGCCCGAGGGCCGCAATGCCTACGAGCGCGTGTTTATCGCCAACCAGCTGGCTTCGTTTGCGCCGGCTGCCGGTTGGTTCTTCCAAACGTGGAAGACCGAGAAGCGCATTGCAGCATGGGACGCCCGCGCGGCGCTCGGTACGCTCGAGCGCGGCATGATTGAATAGGTTGATATGACGCAAAACAGCGCCCATACGGGCAAACTCTATGTGGTCGGCACGCCCATCGGCAACCTGGGCGACCTGTCCCCGCGCGTTGGCGAGGCCTTTGCCGCCGCCGATGCCATTTGCTGCGAAGACACGCGTGTGACGTCAAAGCTGCTGATGCATCTGGGCATTTCCAAGCCGCTTGTCCGTTGCGACGAGAATGTGATCGCCAGCCGCGCCGCCGGCCTGGTCGACCGTCTGCTGGCGGGGGAGACCCTCGCCTTTGCCTCGGACGCCGGCATGCCGAGTGTGTCCGATCCCGGCCAGGCGCTGGTCGAGGCAGCGCGTGAGGCCGATGTGCCCGTCGAAGTTATTCCCGGGCCCTCTGCTTGCGTCACGGCGCTTGTTTCGTCCGGCATTCCCTGCGAGCATTTTTTCTTCGAGGGCTTTTTGGGCCGAAAGCACGGCGACCGCGTGCGCCGTTTACAGCGCCTTGCCGTGGTGCCCGGCGCACTCATCTTCTACGAGTCTCCACATCGCATCGTGGCGACGCTCGAGGCCGTGGCGGAGGTCTTTCCCCAGCGTGAGGTTGCCGTCTGCCGCGAACTCACCAAGCTGCACGAGGAGGTCTTGCGCGGGCCCGCTGCTCAGCTTGCCGAGGAGCTGCGTGCTCGCGGCGAGGTAAAGGGCGAGATTGCGCTGGTCATCGCGCCGCCGAGCGAGGATGAGGAGGCCGGTATCGTGCCGGTTGGCGCCGCGGCAGCGGATCCCGACGAGGCCCTGCGCGAGGATATCCGCGCCGCGCTCGAGGAGGGGGAGCCCGCCTCTGCGGTGGCCAAGCGCCTGTCTCAGAAGTATTCGCGCCGCAAGCGCGATGTCTATGCCATGGTGCTCGATATGCAATAGATGGAGGATATCCAGCCCTTGCGCTAGAATCATCCCCTGTATGCAACGTTTTTCTGGAGGACAAACCCCATGGATCAAAGCAAGCCTTCGTTCTTTATCACGACGCCCATCTACTACGTCAACGCCGATCCGCACCTGGGCACGGCTTATTCCACCATCATCGCCGACGTTCAGGCCCGTTATCGTCGCTCCGCCGGCTATAACGTCAAGTTCCTGACCGGCATGGACGAGCACGGCGAGAAGGTCGCCGAGGCCGCAGCCAAGCACAACATGACGCCGCAGGAGTGGACCGACAGCCAGGCTCCGCACTTCAAGGAGCTTTGGAGCAAGCTCGAGATCTCCAACGACGACTTCATCCGCACCACCGAGCCGCGCCAGCATCATGCCGTGCAGTACCTGTGGGAGCGCATGAAGGAGTCCGGCTACCTGTATAAGGGCAGCTACGACGGTTGGTATTGCGTGCCTGACGAGACCTACTTCACCGATACGCAGGTCCAGAAGGGCGACGAGGAGTACGGCAGCGTCGGCCAGCACCTGTGCCCCGACTGCCACCGTCCGCTTGAGCGCGTGCAGGAGGAGTCCTACTTCTTTAAGCTTTCCGCTTTCCAGGACAAGCTGCTCAAGCTTTACGACGAGCACCCCGACTTTGTCGAGCCTGCGTTCCGCATGAACGAGGTTCGCAGCTTTGTCGAGGGCGGCCTCAACGACCTTTCCGTGAGCCGTACGAGCTTTGACTGGGGCATTCAGGTCCCGTTTGACGAGGGTCACGTGACCTACGTGTGGTTCGATGCGCTGCTCAACTATATGACAGCCGTCGGCTACGGTGTCGACACCGACGAGGCGCGTGCCGAGCTGGCCTATCGCTGGCCCGCGCAGTTCCACATCGTGGGTAAGGACATCATCCGCTTCCACTGCGTCATTTGGCCCGCCATGCTCATGGCCATCGGCGAGGCCCTGCCCGAGCACGTCTTTGCCCACGGCTTCCTGACCGTGCGCAATGCCGAGACCGGCAAGGCCGAGAAGATGTCCAAGAGCCGCGGCAATGCCATCGCTCCGCAGGACGTTATCGACATGCTGGGCGTCGAGGGCTATCGCTACTACTTCATGACCGACGTCGTCCCCGGCACCGACGGTGCCATCAGCTTCGATCGCATGGAGCAGGTCTACAACGCCGACCTGGCCAACAGCTGGGGCAACCTTATCTCGCGTTCGCTCAACATGAGCGGCAAGTACTTTGACGGTTGCGCGCCCGCCAAGCCCGCATCGTTCGATGCGTTCGACAACCCGCTGGCAAAGATCGCCGATGGTCTGGTCGAGCGCTACATGGCCAAGATGGACGTGCTCGATTACGGCGGAGCCAAGGATGAGGTCATGGAGCTCATCCATGCCGCCAACCACTACATCGAGGACTCCGAGCCTTGGGCACTTGCCAAGGACGAGGCCAAGGCTGACGAGCTGGCGTTTGTGATCTACAACCTGCTCGAGGCCATCCGCATTGCCGCCCACCTGCTGATGCCGCTCATGCCTCAGACCTCTGCCGAGGCCCTGCGCCGCCTGTCCTGCGAGGACGAGGCCGCGACCGACGACCTCAAGGGCATTTGCGCTTGGGGCCTGCTTGCCGGCGGTCAGCCTGTCGAGAAGGGCGAGCCGCTGTTCCCGCGTCTGGCGTAGAGACCGCGCGAGCGCCATATCGGCAATTTGCTGTTTAGCTGTAAGGGCATGGCCGCCACGGTCCATGCCCTTTTGTTTCAAGACGCCGCCATCATGCTAAGGAGGCAACCATGACAACTTCGCCTTTGGCAAACCCCACGGCCACCAGGGAGCTGCTGGAGGAGTTTGGCCTTGCGACCAAGCATCGCCTGGGCCAGAACTTCCTGATCGACAATCATGTGATCGAGCGTATCTGCGAGCTTGCCGAGCTTGCAGGTGACGAGCGCGTACTCGAGGTGGGTCCGGGCGTTGGTACGCTCACGCTTGCGCTGCTGCAGGAGGCGGCGTGCGTTACGTCGATTGAGGCCGATCCCGAGCTCGAGCCGGTGCTCGATGCTCACGCCGCCGACTACGCCAACTTCCGCTTTATTATGGGCGACGCGCTTAAGGTGACGCCGGAGCAGATTGAGCAGGCCGCCGGCGGTGAGCCGACGGTATTTGTCGCGAACTTGCCCTATAACGTGGCGGCGACAATCATCCTGCAGTTCTTCCAGACGATGCCCGCGCTTAAGCGCGCTGTCGTCATGGTGCAAAAGGAAGTTGCAGATCGTATTGCCGCAACGCCGGGCAACAAGACCTATGGCGGCTACACGGCAAAGCTCGGCCTGTATGCGCAGGTGACGGGGCGCTTTGAGGTGCCGCCGCGCTGCTTTATGCCGGCGCCGCATGTGGATTCTGCCGTAGTGCGCATCGATCGCGTTGACGGCGTGGTACCCGAGGGCATCGACCGCGAGTTGGTGGCCCGCGTGATCGACGCCGCGTTTGCTCAGCGCCGCAAGACGATCCGCAACTCCATGAGCGCCAACGGCTTTGCCAAGGACGCGCTCGACGCCGCCTTTGAGGCCTGCGGTATCGCACCTACCACGCGCGCCGAGACGCTCGACGTCGCTGCCTTTGTCCGCTTGGCTCAGGAGCTTTCCCATGACGCCTAATGCTGAACGCGTGACGTTTACCAAAAAGAAGAAAACGGTGGCCTGCCCGGTGCCGCTGGCGCCGCTTGCTGACACGCACGCGCACCTGCTTTCGTTTTGGGGCAAGGAAGTGCCCGAGACGCTCGTGCGCGCCAAAGCCGCGGGCGTCGACCTGTTGGTGACGGTCTTCGATCCCATTGCCGATAAACGAAGCGTGACGGACTATAGCGACTGGCTGACGCGCGAGATCCTGCCGATGCAGGATATCCCGCAGATCAAGTATCTCGCTGGCGTTCACCCCTATGGCGCGCCGGATTATACCTACGACATTCACGCACAGGTCGTTGCCGCGCTCGACGACCCTTTGTGCGTCGGTATCGGCGAGATCGGTCTGGACTACCACATGGATTACGACGACGATATTGCGCCGGCGCCCCACGACGTGCAGATCGACTGTATGGCGCGCCAACTCGAGGTTGCCGTACGCCGCAATGTGCCGGTAGAGCTGCATCTGCGTCATGAGGACACGGACAAGGAGCGTACCTCGCATGTGGACGCCTACAACGTGTTGCGCGAGGTCGGTGTGCCCCAGGCCGGTTGCGTACTGCACTGCTTTGGCGAGGACCGAGCCACGATGGAGCGCTTTGTGGATTTGGGTTGTTACATCGCCTATGGCGGCGCGGCTACCTTTAAGCGCAACGACGACGTGCGCGAGGCATTCGCGGCAACCCTGCTCGACCGTATTTTGTTCGAGACGGATTGTCCCTATATGGCTCCGGAGCCCATTCGCGGTCTTGAGTGCGAGCCTGCAATGATTTCCATCACAGCAAACGCGCTGGTCAACGACCGCGTCGATCGTACCGGCGAGGACGCTGGGGCAATCGCTCGAGCCGCCTGGGAAAATGCCTGCAAACTTTTTCAAAAATAGTTCTTGCGTTCGCGGTGGCGCTCCGTTATTCTAATTCCTGCACGCGGGCGTGGCGGAATTGGCAGACGCGTACGGTTCAGGTCCGTATGGGGGCAACCCCATGAAGGTTCAAGTCCTTTCGCCCGCACCATGAAATGAAAGAGCTCCCAGCAATGGGAGCTTTTTTGTTATGGGCCGTTTTGGCAGATTTGACATATCGATTTCGCGCGGTAGATGTCCCTGTGGTCAAAAAGTGGCAAATATGAGTACTGACATGAAAATAGAGACATTTCATGAAGCCATTTTTGCTCATTTTGCGCAACAGATGTACGCTAATTTGGCTCAACCTTGAGACAAAATGAAGTAATTTCGATAGACCTCGGGTAGCGCGCAGAGATGTGGTGTAAGAGTGTCCTGAGGTCCGTCGCTGCAAGTCCCGATGTTACTCCTTCT
>CAJLAV010000047.1:0-15156 GCA_905204735.1 uncultured Collinsella sp.
TCATCAAGGTCGCCGTTGCCGTTATCGTTGGCGCTTTGGGCATTTGGTATGCCATGGAGAACGGTTTTGCGAACGACATGTCCGCTGCCACCTTCCTGCCCGAGCTCACCAACACCAACGCTCTCGGCTACCTGTCGATCATCATCTTTAACTTCATGGGCTTCGAGGTCATCTGCACCATGACCGACGACATGGCCGATCCCGCTCGCGATATCCCCAAGGCTATCATCGTCGGTGGCCTGTCCATCGCCGTGATCTACCTGTTCGCTGGCTTTGGCATCGGCGCCGCCGTGCCGGCCGACTCCATCGATCCCGACTACGGCATGATCGTCGCAGTCCAGACCATGGTGGGCGACTCCATGATCTTTAAGGTCATCTGCATCGCCTTCCTGATTACGCTGTTCGCCAACATGGCTGCCTGGTCCTTCGGCGTCAACTCCGTTGCTCGCTATGCTGCCGAGCATGGCAACATGCCCAAGGTCTTCGCCTCGATGATCTCGGATGACGACATGCCCAACGGCGCCAACCTGGTCAACGCCATCGTTGCCTCCCTGGTGCTGTGCCTGCAGCTGGTTCCCATCGACGCCATCTCCAACGGTGTCTTCTGGATGCTCTTCGGTACCTCCGTTGTCTTCCTGCTGCTGACCTACATCCCGATGTTCCCGGCATTCCTCAACCTTCGTAAGAACGACCCCAACCGTGAGCGTATCTTTACGTTCCCGTTTAAGGGAGCCATGATGAAGGTCATGCTGGCTATTCCCTGCATCGAGCTGATTCTGGCTATCGTTGCAACGCTGATTCCGTTCTCTGTCGATGAGATTGGCGATAAGGTCCCGATGATCGTCATCTTCATCGTGCTCTTGCTTATTGGCGAGGTTGTCCGCGTCGTCAGTGCTAAGGGCCGCGAGACCGAGTACAAGGGTCTCACTCCCGAGCTGGCTGCTCAGCGCCTCGCTGAGGAGTCCGAGGAGGACTAGAGCACCCGGATTCGGGGCTCCAACCTTCCTCGCGTACCAACGTACGCTTCGTCGGGCTTGTCGCTCCCGACTCGGGACGCTCTAGCCTCTTCGGAGGCGTGCCCAAGCAACAGGTTTGCTAACCTTTCTCTGAGGTGGGTGTGAGCTATTGCTCCGGTAACCACCGCCCGCCCCAATCTCTCTTCCGTATCCTTCGTGCGTTTTGTCTCCGCGCACCGGGTTACGTCGTCGCTTGCCGGTGCGACATCCGTGAAAACCGGTGCCAGGCGCCCCGACCTTTGCCGGGGAACGGGCGCCTACCATCTCTTGGTTTTAGGCTGCGGGTAACCCGCCCACAGCAAGCGATCGTTCGATTTGGAGGAAATCTTATGCGTACGATCACCGAGTCCGAGTCCACCCCTAAGGCCGATGGCTTCTTTATGCCTGCTGAGTTCGCCCCACAGGATCGCGTGTGGATGGGCTGGCCCCATCGCACCGATACCTGGGCCCATGGTGCCAAGCCGGCTCAGAAGCAGTATGCCGCCATCGCTCGCGCCATCGCCGAGTTCACCCCGGTCACCATGTGCGCCAACCAGGCCGACTACGCCAACTGCAAGGCCGCCTTTGAGGAAGACGAGAACGTCACCGTTATCGAGATGACCACCGACGACGCTTGGTTCCGCGACACCGCTGCCACTTTTGTTATCAATGGCAAGGGCGATAAGCGCGCCAACCACTGGCACTTCAACGCCTACGGCGGCCTCGTCGACGGCCTGTACTTCCCGTGGGACAAGGACGAGCAGATCGCCCTCAAGATGGCTGAGCTCTCCGGCTGCCGCCGCTATCGTCCCGACGACATGATCCTCGAGGGCGGCTCCATCACCGTCGACGGCGAGGGCACCCTTGTCGTGACCGACCAGTGCCTGCTTTCCCCGGGCCGCACCTGCTCTGCGGTTCTGGAGGAGGAAGAGGATCCCGAGTCCATCTGGCCCAAGTACCGCAAGAAGTTTGAGCCCTGGAGCGAGGAGCTTCGCGCCTACATGGACGAGCACCTCAAGGATTACCTGGGTGTCGAGAAGGTCATCTGGGTCAAGGAGGGCATCGACCCCGAGGAGACCAACGGCCACATCGACGACGTCGCCACGTTCATCGCGCCGGGCGTCATGGCCTGCATTTGGACCGACGATCCCGAGTATCCGTTCTACGAGCAGTGCCACGCTGCCTACGAGACCCTCTCCAACGCCGTCGACGCCAAGGGCCGCAAGATGAAGGTCTACAAGCTCTGCATGCCCGTGAACCCGCTGTTCATGGACCAGGCTTCCTGCGACACCATCGACGCCGACGAGAACGCCGAGCCGCGCGTCCCCGACGAGCCGCTGATCGCCTCCTACATGAACTACCTCGTGACCAACCACGGCGTTATCGTCCCGCAGTACGGCGACGAGAACGACCAGCTGGCCGTCGACACGCTCCAGAAGATCTACGACGAGGTCTGGGGCGAGGGCGTCTACAAGTGCGTCGGCGTTCAGTCCGAGCAGGTCGTCTTCGGTGGCGGCAACATCCACTGCATTACTCAGCAGGAGCCGTCCGCGTAATTGTCTGTCTTCCCGAGGCACGGCACCTTGCCCTTCAATCGTCGGGCATGACCCTTAAGGTCTATGCCCTCCTCTTTCAGGGCAATCTGCCGCACCTCAGAAACCCAGCCGATCAATCGGACAGTCGGTGAATCGCACCGTGACCATCTCGGGGCATTGATGGTCGGTTTATTCGATGTCTTGGTCGGCTGGGTTTTTCTTTGGGCACTCCGTTGCCTCCACTTCGGAGTGCCCGCCTCTTTGATTGAGTACGCGTCTGATCTGGGATTTATTGCGGGTTAGGCCAATTGTTCGCTTGAATATCCCAGATCAGACGCGTCTTCAATTGCCAAAAGATTCCGGTCGCAATCGCGGCCGTTTTGATCGGAGTATCTATGTACCAGCGTATCGTTATCTACACGCGCCTGTTCCGCGAGCGTTGGTCCAACAATTGCATCCTCTCTTCTCTTTGGGATGGCACCTGCACCGGTGACGCGGCCTGCAACCCTACCTTGGGCTGCGCCTTCGGTACAGATGCCATCCTTTTTGCTGTAGGGGAAGCGTGCCATGGCAGGTAAAAAGTTCTCCCTGTTCGAGGTCATCCTCTCGGTTATCTGCGTTGTCTTTACCATCGAGGCGGCTGCTCCGGCATCTGCCATGGGTAACGTGCAGTTCTTCTGGTGGATCTTCCTTATCATTACGTTTTTGCTTCCCTATGGCCTGGTGGTGGCCGAGCTCGGTACGGCGTTCGATTCCGAGGGCGGCCTGTACGACTGGGTTCGCCTGGGCTTGGGAGACCGTTGGTGTGCACGCTGCTCCTGGTGCTATTGGGTCAACTTTCCACTGTGGGCGGCAAGTATCGCCTGCATGTTCCCCAGTGTCATCAATGCGGTATGGGGCATCGAATTTTCGCTTGGGGTCCGAATTGCCATCGAGCTTGCCTTTGTGTGGGGCGTCACGGTCATGGCAATGCAGCCGGTGGCCGAGGCCGATTGGGTCATGGATGGCGGCGCCGTCATCAAGGTGCTCATTACCGCCGTGGTGGGAATCATCGGCATCTGGTTTGCCTGCAACAACGGCTTTGCCAACGATATGTCGTTTAAGACATTTGTCCCCGATCTGGGAGACACTAACTCACTGACGTATCTTTCAATCATCCTATTCAACTTTATGGGCTTTGAGGTGGTCGCGACCTTTGCCAGCACGATGAAGAACCCATCGCGCGATATCCCCAAGGCGGTTATCGCCGGTGGCGTTGCCATCGCGGCGATCTACATTATCTGTGGCATCGGTATTGGAGCCGCGGTTCCCACCGAGCAGCTTTCACTCGATTCGGGCATTGTGGACGCGGTTGCCGCCATGGTGGGGCGCGCTCACCCGCTGACGATGGTCGTGGGCGTGGCCTTTCTGGTAACGCTGTTTGCCAACATGATCTGTTGGAGCTTTGGCGTCAACAACGTGGCGAGCTATGCCGCGCGCCATGGCAACATGCCGCGTCCCTTTGCGCTGGTGTCCAAGAAGACCGGCATGCCCAACGGCTCGGCACTCATTAACGGTTGTTTTGCCAGCTTGGTGCTGCTACTTCAGATTCCGCTGGGTGAAGGTTCCGACGTCTTTTGGGTCTTCTTCTCGATGAACGTCGTCTTTCTGCTCATGAGCTATATCCCGATGTTCCCGGCGTTTTGGCGCCTGCGTAAATACGACGACCGCCCGCGTGTGTTTCGCGCGCCCTTCGAGGGCAAGGTGCTTGCGGTAGCGCTTGCGGTGCCGGTGGTAGAACTCGTGCTTTCGATTGTTGCGACAATCGTGCCGCTTAACAGCTCGCCCGCCGAGATGTCAAAGTTGCCGATCCTCATGGGTGTGGTGATCGGCGTGTTGCTGGGCGAGGTTTCGCGCCTCATATCGCGCCGCGGCCGCAGCATCGACAATCCCGGCGTTGGCGCAAGGGGGACAGGTCGCTTTGCACCAAAACAGTAGCGCCGCGAGTTGTGCGGTGCTAGATGCATCTTGGATTACTGCTCACGCTGCTCGGGATCAGATGCGAGCTTGGGTGCAAAGTAGGGGACGTGGCCCAGGTAGGGGCAGCTGTCCGAACGCGCCTCAACGGCGCAGGGGACATTGTCGTAGGTCATGGAAGAACCGAGTCGGGTGATGGCCTTGGCGGCGGGCGCGACGAGCATCTTGAGCGGAGCGATCGGTGTCATGGCATCTCCTTTCATCGGTGAGACACAGCTTGTTTATCTAAACGATACAGTACGTTTAATCGGTGAGTCTAATCTTGCGGCAAAGAATCTGTCAACATCCTCACAGCATCTAGACAGGGGAGGCGGGCATGAGTTTCGCGTTCTATATCTACACCACGATTATCATGGGTGTGGCTCTGGTGACCAGTGCCGTGGCATTGGTGGTTTGGCTCATGACGCGCCGTCGCGACAGCCTCGTGGCCGCGGCGGGTTTTTTGCTCTATATGCTCGATATGTCGGTCATCTTTTTTGACGAGTACAATCGGCTCAAATACGACTACGCCGTTACCTTTAGCGAGCCGCTGCAGCACCCCTTGCTGCGCTGCGTGCTTGGTATTGCCATCTATGCCTGCGTGGTGCTATGGATGTTTGCGCTCTTGCGCAAAAGACCGACGTCGCGCATGCTCGGACTCGCTATCGTGCCGTTTTCAATCTTGCAATTGCTGCTGGTGCCTCGCAGCGGCGCTGCCGGAGAGGTGCAGCAGTATCTCTTTTGGCTCACGCGTGACCTGGGTAATGTAGGATGTCTTGCCTATGCCGCCTGGCATTACCGGTACAGAGCAACGCGTGTTGAGAAACTCGACCTCGACCGCTCAAAGCTCTTTTGGAAGGTGGCCTTCGTTCTTGTGTTTTGCGTGATCGCCGAGGACACCTACATGATCTTGTTCTGCCGCCCCGACTCCCAAAACCCCGTCATCGGCCTCTTTTTGTGGTATCTGTCCGAGCGCAATATCTCCGAAAACGTACTGCTCGTGGTATGCGCGGCTCAGCTTTTTTGCCAGTTTAGCCATATCCTGCGTGTGTATGCCCGTCATCCGCGTGCCGATGAGGACGTGGCAGCCGAGAGCGCAAGCTCTGAGGACGATCTCGCATCGCGTGTGGTGATTTATGCCGACGCCCATAAGCTGTCACGGCGCGAGCAGGAGGTGCTCACGCTGGTGCTGAAGGGCAACGACGCCCAAAACATCGCCAGCGAGTTGGTCATCAGCCCTGGCACGGTCAAGGCACACTTGCATCGCATCTACGTTAAAAGCGGCGTCTCCAACCGAGATGACCTTATAGATACCTTTTGGCGTTCCTAGCCTCATTCTTCCTCGCATGCGGGTCTTGCTGTGTGGGCGGCCACACCGTTGGGCGTAATGAAGCGGTAATAATCTCAGACAATAAACCTGCAGGTAAAGCGTGTAAACCTGCTTAAACTGACCGTTTGCGGTCCCTGGCCTTGGCACGGATTTGCCCCTGTGTATCAATGGGTGTAGCGCGAAGCCGCGGACGTGGGACAGACGTCCGAGCACGGCTTGTAGGCACGCACCGATGCGGGAGCGCTACGCTCCCAACCGAGTGCCCACGCGGGCGGTGCGTCCGCGTTACAACCAAAGATGCCTGAGGAGGCTCGCATGGACAAGGCTGATGTAGTTATCAAGAGCGACGCCGTCTTTACCGGCGATGGGCTCGAGCCGTTTAAGGGCGGCGTTGCCGTGCGGGGCGATAAAATCGTTGCCTGCGGTGACGATGCTCACCTGGCACCGTTTATCGGTCCCGATACCGAGGTGCGCGACTTTGGCGACCAGCTCGTCATGCCCGGCCTGATCGACTCGCACACGCATTTTGCCCAGGGCGCGTTTATGACCGACCCCGATTTTGCCGTCAACCTCATCGACTGCACCAGTTTTGAGATGGCGATGGAACGTGTCGTGGCGTTTGCGGCCGACCATCCCGATAACGAGTGGATTCTGGGCTGCCAGATTATCCAGTTCCAGTGGGATGTCCCCGAGATGCCCACGGCCGCGATGATCGATGAGTACATCTCCGACCGCCCGGTATTTCTGCAGCAGGTTGACTTGCATACCTTTAGTGCCAATACCTGCGCCATCAACAAGGTGGGAGTAACTTCGCAGACGCCCGATCCCGCAGGCGGCAAGATCCTTAAGGATGCCGACGGCAATCTGACGGGCGTGTTTTCCAACAACGCCGGCGCCTTCTTTATGGACGAGGTCTACGACCCAGCGCCCGAGGTTGTTGACGCGTCGTTTGCAAAAACCGCCCGGCGCGCCAATGCCCTGGGAATCACTACGGTCGGCATGGTCAATCCTACGTTTGTGAGCATGGAAAACCCGTATGCGGTGTTGGCAGGTCTTAATGCCAAGGGCGACTTGCCGCTGCGCGTGTTCCTGTACACCGACCTGTTCGAAAACGAGTCCTTGACGCTCGAGCAGATCAAGGAGAAATACGCCTTCCCGGGTACGCAGGTGGAGTGGCACGGCTTTAAGCAGTTCCTTGATGGTGTGTGCTCCGACCATACCGCCTGGATGCTTGAACCCTATAGCAACGCACCCGACACCTGTGGTGAGCCCGCGGAGGAGCCGGAGCGCATCCGTGCTGCCATCCTGAGGGCGCAGGAATGGGGCGTTGACACGCGCATCCATGCAATCGGCGATCGCTCGGTGCGTTTTGTGCTCGATTGCTTTGAGGAGGGCGAGCGCTTGCATGGCAAGCGGGATTGTCGCCACTCCATGGAGCACAACGAGACGGTTCAACCCGAGGATATGCCGCGTTATGCCGAGCTCGGCGTCTGCCCCGGCATGCAGCCGTGGCACATGCTGCTCGATATGGCTGACCTTGCCAAGGACGAAGCCGTGGGTCCCGAGCGTGCCGCGCTTTCGTGGCCCCTGCATAGCCTGCTTGCCAGCGGAGCCGTGGTGCACCTGGGCAGTGACTTCCCCGTTGTGGGCTTGGAGCCCATGGAGGAGGTGTACGGCGCGGTCTTCCGCATGCTCGAGGACGGTTCCAACCCTGAGGGCTGGTTCCCCCAGGAGCGCATTACCATGGCCGAGGCTCTGCGCGCCTACACCTATGGCAGCGCCTACGCCATGCATGCCGAGGACCGCATCGGCACGCTCGCGTGCGGCAAACAGGCAGATATCTGCGTGCTCGACCGCAATCTCTTTGATTGCGAGCCGGCCGAGGTGCTCGAGGCTACCGCAGCCCTCACGATGATCGCCGGCAAGGTGGTCTTTGAGGCATAGCGCCATCGTTTGATTGGGCGGCTTGGTGCCAGTTGTCAGCCGCCTGACATCCATTCAGCACTACTCTCTCAAGGAAAGGGGAGAACAATGGCAGAAGAAGTAACCGCTGCCGTGGAGGAGGAGCGCGAGCTCGCCTCCCAACCGATTCCCGGTCTGGTGCGTAAGTACACCATCGTCACCGGCCAGGGCATGCTCGCCCAGATCATCATGGTGGTCCTTGAGGGCCTCGTGATGGGTTGGGGCCTAGGTGCCCACGGCCTGGCATGTGTCTCGATCATTATGTCGGTCGAGTACATCAACCTGGCCTTTGGCAACCTGTTTGGCACCGGCGTGCCCGCCGTGGTGGGCAACCTTTTGGGTGCCGGCGACATCAAGGGCGCAAGCAAGGCTTTTAGCCAGGGCTTTTGGCTCACCACGATCGTGAGTGTGCTGCTTGCTGTGGTGATGGCAGTGTTTACCGAGCCCATCTGCACATTCTTTGGCGCCACGCCCGACATCATGGCCGATACCGTTGCCGGCGTGCGCACCTTCGCCGTGCTGCTGCCGCTCACGGTCATTGGCCAGATGATCACCGCTGTGATGCGTGTGGACGAGAAGGTTCAGATCCAGGCCAACCTCATGACCGTTTCGGCCATCGTCGCCATCTGTTGGCTCGCGCTTTCCACGTTTGTGCTCAAGTTTGGCGTTATGGGCGCCGGCGTGTACTACGGGCTTTCCATCGGTATCTGGGCCATCGGTATCTTCTGGTTCATCGGGGGCAAAAAGTCCCAGCTCCAGATTAGCCTGGCCGACCTTAAGCTCGACCTCGCCATCTGCGGCCAGATCTTCAAGATCGGCTTCCCGTTCTTCCTGGTCCAGGGTGCGACCTTTATCTTTAATACCGTTGCCAACTCGCTTTTGGGTTCGCTCGGCGGCGACATGGGCTCGCTCTACATCGCAGCCTTTGGCGTGATCAACGGCTACATCCTCTACATTACCATGATGGTTGCCCAGTGCTTCTCCTACGGTCTGCAGCCCATCGCTGCCTTCAACGCCGGCGCAAAGGCTTGGGCACGCCTTAAGGAGACGCTCTCCTGCACGCTTAAGTACCAGGTTGTGACGCTGGCGCTGGTCACCGTCGCGCTCTGGCTTGCCGCCACCCCGGTGTGCGCCTTCTTTGCCGGCAGCGATCCTGCGCTCGTTGAGGTTGCCGCCAACGCCACGCGTACTGTCATCCTGGCTGTTGCCCTGGGCTATCTTGCCATGACCATGTCGATGTATTTCCAGGCGGTCGAGAAGGTGGGTGTCGCCACGTTTACGGGCCTGCTTCGCTATGTGATCTGCTCGGTGCCGCTTATGTACCTCCTCGGCAACATGATGGGTGTCGAGGGCGTGTGGATCGCCCTGGTGGTGGCCGATGCCATTACTGGCATCATCTCCATTGCGCTCGCCGCGCACGAGTCCAAGCGCCTTGCCACGCTCTAGGCTCGGACATGGCTGGCGTACGATAGTCGAACAAGTTAACTCGCCTGCAAGCCACCACAATGGGGACAGCCCCCATTGTGGTGGCTTTTGTTATTTAGGGTCTGAGATTTCGGCTCTATAAATAATGCTTTTGAACTGGGTTACTATAAGATTATGGTAAACGCTACTATAAGATTATGGAGAATGAAACTATTCGATTATGGTAACAGCGTAATAAGGGGCGTTGATATGGCTGAGTTCATTAACAGGGATTTGCATGAGTTGCTCATTCGCATGGCAGGCTGGTTTCCTGTTGTGTCGTTGACAGGGCCTAGGCAGAGTGGTAAGTCTACGCTGGTTCGGCATGCCTTTCCCGACTATTCCTACGTCACGCTTGAGGACCCTCAAACGAGGCGCGCGGCCTTGGAGGATCCGGTGAGTTTTATCCGCAACCGAAAGGGCGGACTCATCATCGATGAGGCGCAATACGCCCCGGATTTGTTTTCAATGATCCAGGTTGTTTCGGATGAGCGGGGAGACGCCGGTCAATACATCCTTACAGGCTCGCAAAACTTTTTGATGATGAAAAGCATCGGGCAGTCTCTTGCCGGGCGAGTCGGGATCTTAAAATTGCTGCCATTATCGTTTCGAGAAGCGGAGAGGGGCCAGCAGGGGCAGCTGGAAGTGGATTTGTTCGCGCTCGAAGGGGGATACCCTCGCCTGCGTTCCGCCGGAATGCCGTCCTCGGTTTATTTTCCCAGCTATATCGATACCTATGTTGAGCGCGATGTTGTGGGCTTGCTTGATGTGCGCAATAAGGCGGAGTTTCATAAGTTTCTGTCCATAATTGCTCAGAGCGTCGGTGCCCTCATCAATATATCCTCGCTTTCTCGAGATACGGGCGTGAGCGTATCGACCATTAAAAGCTGGTTGTCCATTCTGGAGCAGAGCTACCTGACGTTTTCGCTGCAGCCCTATTATGCAAATGCCAAGAAGCGTCTAACTAAAACGCCCAAGCTCTATTTTTACGACACGGGGCTGCTCTGCTACTTGCTCAAAATTGGATCACTGGAGCAACTATTGGAGAGCCCTTATCTGGGGGCCGTTTTCGAAAACCTCATCGTTTCCGAAACGGCGAAGAGCCATCTCAACGTGGGCGAGAATCCCGAGCTGTATTTCTATAGGGACGACAGCAAGCGTGAAATCGATTTGCTCGACTGTACAAACTCAGGGAGTCCCAAGGCTATCGAAATAAAATCATCCAGAACGTATCACGATAAGTACGCCCGCCATCTACAGACTGTATGCGATGAGATCGACATTGCAAAAGATGCGCGCTATGTTGTGGCCCGCGTGGACTCAACGTATGAGTCGAAAGACTGTAGTGTGGTTTCGGCGCGTGATTGGCTTTTACGATAACAAGCTCGGCGTATTAACGGCTGCCGCGAAGGGAACCGGCCCCCTTTTTGCGGCGGTTTTTGCCTATCTGGTGCGTCTTAGATGCAAGTGAGTAGACTTATTTGGATATGCCGAGCACATCGCAACAAATACTCAATAAAACCGCAGGTCAGAGCTGTGGCGTTTTGGGGCGTGCTTGACCTCCTGCAAAAAGCCTACTCACTTGGTTTTTCTGCTAGAAGACCGCCGCGAGGGAAGGCAGCTCCCTCGCGGCGGCTGACATTTGCCCAGATAAAACCTGCCAAAATAAACCTGTCTACTCTTTGAGCCAGAGCCGACACTAATTCAAATGGCGAAATCAAAGGGCGTTCTCTGCATGGAGGGCGCCCTTTTTTATCGCGGGATGTTTTGCGTGGCAGTCATGAGGCCCAGGCGGTTGCTGACGCCGAGCTTGCGATAGATGGCGTTGACATGCTTCTTGACGGTCGACTCGCTTATGAATAGCTCGTTTGCCATCTGTTTGTTCGTTTTGCCGTCGAGCATGAGCCGCATGACTTCGGCTTCGCGCGGTTGGATATTGTGTTCTGTAATGAAAGCATTTAGCTGGTTTGTGTCTTCTGTCTGGGTGAGTTTAATGCCCCGAGGATAGAGGTTGGCGAGCGCGAGGCTCGCGTGCCGAGCGACTTCGAGCAGGATTGCGAGCTCGGTGTCGGTGAAGTCTCCGGCCGTGCGTTCACGAAACAGGGTGATGCTTCCTAGCGGGCTGTCGTTGTGCGCGAGCGTGGCCGTACAGCCAAAGTAGACGCCCTGCGGTTCCATCCATTTGCGATAGATGGGCGTGGCATCGCGTCGCTCGACGTCGACGAGGTCGAGGTCGCGGTAGACGCCGACCTTATGTAAGTCAAAGCTCCATGTTGTATAGTCCATCGCGGCGTAGCGGTTGTAGTAGTCGCTCAGTGCGCGGTCGTCCATTCCGCTGCTTGCGGGGTGGACGTAGCGTGGGGCATCACTGCCCGCTGCCTCGATCAGGTCGAACATGGCGATCCGATGGGGCACGAGCCCTGTCGTTCCCTCGAGGGTCTCCTTTTGCAGCTTATCGACACCGTGTGATGCGTGGATTGCAAGCGCGAGCTCGTTGAGAGCAGTCCAGGTCGTACTGTCCAACTCAATAGTCTGCTGATTATTGCATGGGGGCATAGGGCATCCTTTCCATTGTGGAACCCAGTATGTCATGTTCTCGGCCTGAATAGAACTTTAGGTCAGCGAATGGTATACCGTCGGTCGCTGAAAGGGGCTCGAGGGACCATTGAGAACATCTCGGTGCGGCCGCATCATGGTCTCGTCAAGCAAAAGCACCGAGATTTAGGAGCTTGAAATGAAGACCATTTACGAGAGCGAGTCTACGCCAAAGAAGGACGGATTCTACATGCCCGGCGAGTACGAAGAGCAGGAGCGCACCTGGATTTTGTGGCCGCATCGCTCGGATGTGTGGCGCTGTGGTGCCAAGCCGGCGCAAAAGGTCTTTACCGAGATTATTAAGACCGTTGCACGTTTTCAGCCCATCACTGTGGGCGTCAACACTGAAGACTTCCCCGCGGTGTGTGAGATCTTCGACGGCGTTGAGAACGTGCGCGTTATCCACATGGAGTACAACGACAGCTGGATTCGCGACCCCGGCCCGGCGTTTCTTGTCAACGACAAGGGGGACGTGGCACTCTCGCACTTCCACTTTAATGCTTACGGCGGTTTCATTGACGGCCTGTATTTCCCGTGGGACAAGGACGCTTCCATTGGCCTGCAGGTGGCACAGCTCGAGCAGGTTAACCGCTATCGTCCCGAGGATTATATCCTCGAGGGTGGCTCGTTTAACTGCGACGGCCAGGGCACCGTGGTGACCACCGAGATGTGCCTGCTCAATGAGGACCGCAACCCCCAGTACACCAAGGAGCAGATCGAGGAGAAGCTTGCCGAGTACCTGGGCATCGAGAAGGTCATTTGGATCAAGGATGGCATCGACCCGTTTGAGACCAACGGGCACGTGGACGACGTCGCATGCTTTAGTGCGCCCGGCGAGGTCTGCTGCATGTGGACCGATGATCCCAACCATAAGTTCTACAAGGAGTGCCAAGAGGCGTATAAGACGCTTTCCGAGACGACGGATGCCCGTGGCCGCAAGCTCAAGATCCACAAGGTGATTATGCCTGCGACCTCGGTATATATGACCGAGGAGGAGGCCAGCACGATTGACCCCGTCGAGGGCGTGCTGCCGCGTACCCCCGAGGATGCTTTCGAGCCGAGCTACCTCAACTTCCTGCCCATCAACGGCGCAGTGCTTGTACCGCAGTTCGGCGATCCCAATGACGCCCAGGCGCTCAAGGATATCCAGGCTGCTTATCCGGACCGTGAAGTCATCGGTATCATGACTCGCGAGGTTATCTACGGCGGCGGCAACATCCACTGCATCACCCAGCAGCAGCCCAAGGCGCGCTGTTAATAGCAGTTCCATGGTGAACAGTGCTTGATTGTCCGCACGCGAAAGTCCGCCGACTTCAATGGTCGGCGGACTTTTTGTGTGGTGGTTTCGGCTGAACGGCGGGCCGTGCGGCTTGGGTGTGCGGGCACACAATCTGGGGAAACCAAACAGATTGGGGCCTTATATGATCGACTCGAAGGGAAACGTGCGACCCGAGGGCATGTTTAACAGGGCGTACCTGGCCCCCGAAGCCCAGCGCGCATACGATACGCTGCTCGAGTGCGTGCTCAACGGGCAGAAGGGTTGCGAGGCTTCGGCGCATGCGGGCATGGATACCATCAAGGCGCTCGTATAGCTTTACGCTTTCGGATGTGACACATAGGACTGCGTGCGCCGCTCCCGGCTATATTGCCCCCGAGGTGCTTCAACTCATGGAGATAGCCGGCATCAGCGATTTCGAGAGCTTGGCAGCGTCCACGAATGCCCCCGTGTTTACGCCACAGACGGATGACTTTGGACTCGCGGTCCATATCTTTAAGATGCTTAACCGCGGAATACACCCATACGCTTCTGGTGAGCTGGACTTGGACATATTTGACCTGGACGACGATGACATTCCGCCTGCACCATTGATAAACAGCTGCGTGTGTAATGGGCACAGCCCGTTTGTGGGGACGTTGGTCGGATACGTTGTCCCAAAGTACGCTCTTGAGCTCGATGATTTTAGCGGCACTATGGGCGAGGCACTCCGTCGATCGCTGTATGGCAGGGCGGAGGAGCGTCTTGACGCACGCACATGGGCGCGCCTGCTCGACCGCTATCTATCCGAGACAGTTGTGTGCAAGCGTGGCCATCTCCACCACTCGTTACAGCACGAATGCCCTTGCTGCCGAGGAGAGCGCGCCTTGTTGACTCGTCTTGGTTGATGGTTTGGGCCGTCTTGTAGAAAGCCCGTGAGGCGACATGCAAGTTAATCCTGCGTGTCGCCTCCGTACATATAGACGATAAATCCGTCGCCGGTGTCCTGGCTGTGATCCTCCAAGATGCGCTTCATGTTGAGGTGCTCGTAGAACTGCCAGTCGGAGTTGCAGTCGCTCATCAGGAAGAATTTGGTGCACCCGGCTTTGGCGAGTTCGGCGCGCGCAAGGTCGATGAGCGCACGGCCGAGCCCCTTGCCCTGCCATTCGGGCACGATGATGATCAGGTTGAGCTGGCCTTGGGCATATTCGTTGCCCGTGGCGGCAAAGCGGTCGGCTGTTGCCTTCTCGCGGCTATCGCCAAAGAGCGAGCCTTCGAGCTTGGCATCGGCGGTCTTTGCCATCTCGGTTGCCTGGACGAACATCTCGTTGTAGCAGGGCTCCCACGTGGGATTGGTGCGTGGTTTGCCGTCTTCGAAGATACCGATGCAGCAAGCGGCGATGATGCGGCCTTCAGCTTCGGCAACGAGCGCGATGGGGGAGCGCTGCAGCTGCATGGCGATGTTAAAGCGCGCACAGAAATCGGCGGCTTCGACGTCGCCTCGGTTGCGCAGCGTGTTGCACCACAGCTGGTTGTAGATGGCGGCGATGCCGGCCAGGTCATCGAGCGTGGCGGCACGCAGAGTTACGTTGTCAAGGCTCATGGGGGCTCCTTCCAAGTTGGGTCAGGCCACCCCTGAGTGTGACATGGACGCAGGACGGCCGCATCGACCATTCGGCAGGCGAGCCTCGAATCCTCGGGGACGGAGGGTCCTAAGAAGGAATGAGGGCGGATTTTCGGACACTTGCTCGATGAGAGTGGATAATCTCCCACTTTTAGCGCTGGTATAGGCCAAAAACGGGAGATTATCCACTCTCATTCTGGGTAGTCGTTGGGGACGTTCTTAAACGACCAGTCATTAAAGAACGTCCCCAATGACTACCCCAAGGAACATCCCAAACTGCCGGCAGAAAAGGAACGTCCCTAACTGCCGCATCCGGAGTAAGACAACGCCGCAGGTAGAGGACGGACAGCGAGCGGGCCGCATTTGAGACAAGGTGACGTGAAACGAAAGGGCGCTGACCT
>CAJLAV010000048.1:0-15059 GCA_905204735.1 uncultured Collinsella sp.
CCGGCACACCCGGTGGCGGGTTCTTTTTTGCTTCGCGCATACAGGAAGGACATCATGGAAAGCCGCAAGCCGTATCTCGCCACCCTGCCCGGACTTATCCTGGGCTGTCTTGTTTGCTGTGCACTCTGGGGATCGGCCTTTCCCTGCATCAAGATCGGCTACGCACTCTTTGGTATCCCGGCGCACGATAGCGCCTCGCAACTGCTCTTTGCAGGTTTGCGCTTCACGCTTGCCGGTATCCTGGTTATCGCCGGTATGAGTGCGGCCCAGCGCCGTCCACTCGTTCCGCAGGCTCGCGACATCAAGCCCATCTTTATCTTGTCGCTCTTTCAGACCATCGGTCAGTACTTCTTTTTCTATCTGGGCCTCTCGCGCGCCAGCGCCATGTCGAGCTCCATCATCGAGGCCAGCGCCAACTTCCTAGCCATCCTCTTTGCCGCCCTGGCGTTTCGCACCGAGAAGCTCAATACGGCCAAGGTGCTTGGCTGTGCGCTGGGCTTTGCCGGCGTCGCTCTCGTCAACCTTTCGGGCGCGGATGGCACCTTTGGCTTCAGGCTCGATGGCGAGGGCTTTATCCTAGCCTCCACCGTCGCGGGTGCCCTTTCGACCTGCCTGATTGGCATCTTCTCGCGCGAGCACGACGGCGTCTTGCTTGCCGGGTGGCAGTTCTTGGTCGGCGGCCTTGTCCTCACCGCCATCGGCTTTTTGATGGGTGGCGCGCTCTCCCCCACGGCGATTGCCCCCGCCATCGCGCTCATCATCTACATGGCGCTTATCTCCGCGGTCGCCTACTCGCTGTGGTCGCGCCTGCTTGCCGTCAACCCCGTCAGCCGCGTCTCGGTCTTTGGGTTTATGAACCCCGTCTTTGGTGTGCTGCTGAGCGCGCTGCTGCTCGGCGAAGGCGCGGGCACGAGCCCCGTTACCGTCATCGTTGCCCTGTTGTTGGTCTGCGGCGGCATCATCATCGTCAACAAACCCAAAAAAGCCTAGCGAGCTCACCTTTTTAGGGAGGGCATTCGCATACTTTAGCTTAATGGAGCGCACTGGTTCTCGTTGATTTCGTACCGAGTCGCGGCGGCAGACGCCCGTCTTGCCGCACCGCGCCTGGGCATTATGGCCGGTGGCCCCCCACAAACGCAAAAGGGGCGCACGACCAAACACGGTCGTATGCCCCTTTTCTAGCGTATTTGTACGCCGGCTTTCTTTTTCTCGGCCTTGACGCGATAGAGCTCCGCATCGGCAGCGCGAAGTAAGTCTTGCCAGGTATCAACACTATCGCCGACCCGCGCGCAACCGATGGACATCCGCAATGCATACGGCACCTCGGCATGCGCGAGCTCGTCGTTGATTGTCGCGCACAGATGCATGATATCCTGTTCCGCCGCTGCCTTTTGGAGCACCACGAACTCATCGCCACCATAACGCGCGATAAAGCCACCAGACGCCGAGCAGACTTCTTTGAGCGCAGCGGATATTACCTGAAGAGCATGGTCGCCCTCCACATGTCCATAGCGATCGTTAATCTGCTTAAAGCCGTCAGCGTCCATCATAAGCAGATATACATCTTCGGCCTGATCCACATTTGAAAAGAGCGACAGCATATAGGTCTCAAAACGGTTGCGGTTGTTGAGTCCAGTCAACGGGTCAGTCGAGATCAGTTGCTCCTGGCAGATGATATAGAGCAGCAACATGCTAATCATTATGCCGACACAAAGGCCAGGCACCGAGTATACGATCTGAAAGGTACCGCCCACCAGAGCGGGAACCGCAAAAAAGGCGAGGGTGCGATAAATGGCCTTCTTTTGCAGGCTTTCGACTTTTCGAGCCTGAATAAAGGCATGCAAGGACGTATATATGACGTAGCAGTAGCTAACGATAGGCTGAATCATATAAAGCGCTCCGCGACGATATACGCCCCGCGCATCGATATAGAACATAGCGTGCGTCCAGTAGCTGGTAAATGCCAGAACGACCACCAATGCGGTTGGCAACGTTAAAAGTACCACCCTATAGGGCGTGGTCAGGAGCCGTGAGCCCTGCATCGTCTCGGAATAGAAAAACCAAATGAGGCACGCGATGGCGAACAGCGAAAACGAAACCGCGTTGGAAATCCAGTTGGCCGTGATGCCTACAGGAGTGCTCACGCCGTCCGAGAGCGTCCAGATCATATCGAAGAAAATGTAGGCAGCAGACGTGTAGCCCAGCATGCTAAACAAAAGCTGCTGGGTGCTCGAGAACAGGGAGCGACGGCTTCGTACGGCAAGCCCGATAAGAACAATCATGCACAGCAGGAATATCTCGATCTTGAGTGCCTTTACCACTAGACGCCCTCCCTTCAATATCCAAGTGGCCAGAATCGCCCAATTCGAATCTGGGCAACAAACACCCCCTACTCCGCAGGGGTAAGGGGAATAATAGCAGAGCGCCCGAACGTCACTGCAAGACAGCTCTCGTTCGGGCGCTCAAACGGCGCGAGTTGCACGCCGGAATCATTGATGGGTATCGATTGCTACTCGCCATCGATGTCGGTCGCGACAGCCTCTTCGATGGCCTCGACACCGGCAGGCGACAGGCCTTCCTTGCTCTGGCAGAACTTCTTATCGACCCAGCCGGTCAGAATCGGGGCCATGATTGCCGTGATGATGACGGCAGTGGCGATCTGCGCATACGCGGTGGGCGCAAGCTCGGCATAGCGCGGAGCGACCTCGGCGAGGGCGACCGGCGTGGTCATGGCCGTGCCGGCAATGGTGGAACATGCCACAGCCGCCTTACCATTGCCGCCACACAGGCGCTCGAAGGCAAAGGTAATGGGACCGACGATAAAGAGCGTGATGAGGCCCAGCAGGATGCCCGAAATGCCACCGGCGATGAAGCTCGAAAGGCTCATGGACGCACCGAGCTGAAAACCAATTACAGCGATCGCGGGATTGGCGCCGGGAACCAGCAGGTTCTTGATAAACGGGAACAAGTTGCCCAGGACCATGCCGACAACAAGCGGCAGGATGGATCCGATGATAGTGCCGACGGGGATGTTGGCGAGACCCGCGACACCGAGGATGATCATCGTGACGGCGGGGCCGGCCGTAAAGAACAGGATACCGACGGCGCCCTGCTCGGACTCATCGCCGAACTCGCCCATGATGCCCGTATAGAGCGCCATGTTGCAAAACGTGATGCCGCCGATGATAGACACGGAGCTCAGACCCAGGAAGTTGTCGTTAAAGAAATATGCCACGCCCAAGCCGAGAGCCGCTGCGACGACCAGCTTGGGGATCAGCACGACGATACCGGTCTTGATGGCGCCCGGCGTGGACTTAAAGCTGATGCCGGCGCCCACAAACAGCAGGATCGCGGCGACGATGGTATTGGACCCACCGCGGCAGGCAGCCGTAAAGAAGCCGCCGATCTCAAAAACCTGCGGGCAGAAGGTGTTGAGCAAAAGACCGACGATCATGGGATAGATCATGATGTCGCCCGGGATGCGCGGTACCTTGAATTTCTTTTGCTCGTTGGCGGTCGCTTCCTGTGCCATGAAACCCCCATTTCCGCTGGCGCAGAACAAAAGCCCACGTCACGCTTTGCTACAGTAAAGTTTGACCATGGTACCAGAAGAAGCAGACCGCCTCGGTGAGAAATTCGATTCGATAGGCCGGGACGATAACGCGTCCTGCTCCTATACGAGGCTCAAAACGATATAGAACACGATGCCCGAAACGCAGCACCACAACATCGACTTTGTCTTGATTGCCACCGCCACGACGCCGGCGGCCGCAATCCAGGGAACCAAGGCAGGCCAGAGTCCCGCGTCGAACGCGCCGGGGTTCACCAAGTCGTTGGCGACCAGCGCGGCAAAGGCAGCGGGCGGGATATAGCCTAGGGCCTCGGTAATGCGGGGCGACAGGGTCCGCCCGCGCAAGGCGAACGCCGGCGCGATGCGAAAGAACGCGATAGCAGCCCACGACGACAGCCACAGAACCAAGAACTCGTTAACGGGCATCGCGGGCACCTCTTCCGTCAAATACAGCATCGCACGCCAGCGCAATGGCAATGCCGACCACGACGCTTGCCGGCACGGCAATATTCGTGAGGCCCAAGGACTTGCATACGGCGACGGACACCGCGCCCGAAACCGCCGCGACAACGTTGCCGCGCGACCGCCGCTGCGAAAAGAGCAGGCAGATAAAGAGCGAGGTGCAGACAAAGGCTGCAATGGCGGTGGGAACATCGACAACGGCGCCGACGATGGCGCCCGTCGTACACGAAACGCCCCATGTTGCGATGAGGATCGCATTGAGCACAAAGGACTCGCGCGGGCCCCAATCCTCCCCCTCAATCAGCTTGGCAAGCGAGATGCCATATGCCTCCTCGGTAAGTGTCGCGGCAACAGCCAGCGTCTGACGCTTCGAAGCACCCCTCAGATGCGGCGCGATCGATGCCGAGTAAAGCGCAAAGCGCGAGGAGATGGCGGCAACGCTCGCGATAATCGAAGGTGCCGGTACGCCCGCCAGCCAAAGGTTGCAGATCATAAACTGGCCGCTGCCCGTCACAAACGTGCTGCTCAGGGCAAAGACCATCCAGGGTTCCATTCCCGTCTGCCCCATGATCATTCCGCACGGCGCGCCTATTGCAACATAGGTAAGCATCACTGGCCAGACGGTTCTAACGATTTTGAGCACCATACGCTTCTCATCCTGACAAGGTCTCCGAACCGCATGTAGCGACACGGCAGAATCATCATCCGACAGCAACCGAGTTCACCTACAATTGCCACCGGATCGAAAGACACAACTTTTTAGGAAGTCATTATGACAGCTATCGATCGAGACCGGGCGCGCGCGGCCTTCAAAAGCTACACCGATGCCTATGATGCCGCCAACCCACGCATCGCGCTCAAAATCGAGCATACGTACCACGTGGCCGAGGCATGCGATGCCGTAGCGCGCGAGCAGGGCTGGTCGTCAGAAGATATTGACCTGGCATGGCTTTGCGGCCTGCTACACGATATGGGCCGCTTTGAGCAGCTGCGACGCTGGGACACCTTTAAGGACGCCGAGAGCATGAGCCATGCGGCGCTGGGCATCGAGGTCCTCTTTGGCGAGAATCCCGCCGATGCACCCGCCGTAACAAGCATCCGCGACTTTATCGATGACCCGGCAGAAGATGAGCTCATCCGAGCGAGCATTGCCTATCACAGCGATTTCCGTCTACCCGCGCAGCTCGACGTGTGCACGCGAAGCTTCTGCGATATCGTGCGCGATGGTGACAAGATCGACATTATGCGCACCATCGCCGACAGCACCGTCGACACCATCCTTAAGGTGGACGAGAAGACGTTTCTCGGCAGTCGTTTCTCGTCGCCGACACTTGCCGCCTTTGACGAGCACCGCTGCGTCGCACGCGATGAACGCAACGAGCCCGCAGACTACCTGGTGGGACTCATCTGCTTTATGTTTGAGCTCGTCTATCCAGCAAGCCGCGCGCTGGCGCGCGAACAGGGCGATATCCACCGCCTGCTCGACGCGCCCTTTGGCATTACACAGCCCTTTACCGACCCCGCCACGCAGGCAACCTGGAGCCGCCTAAAGGACGAGATGCGCGACTGGTTAGCAAGCGCCTAGCGCTCAAGCTGGGCCAGCAGCTCCTCGACGACCTCGACGGCGTCCCCAACAACCTTGTACTGGGCAGCACCGAAAATGGGGGCATCCGGGTCCTCGTTGATGGCGATAATGCACTCCGCCCCACCGATGCCGGCAAGATGCTGGATGGCGCCCGAAACACCGATACTCACGAGAAGCTTGGGCGAAACCGATACGCCGGTCTGGCCAATCTGATGGCGATACTCCAACCAGCCGGCCTCCACGACAGGTCGCGTGCAACCAAGCTCGGCTCCCAGAGCCTCGGCGAGCCTTCGCATCAGGGGCAGATTCTTCTTGGAGCCAATGCCGCGGCCCACCACGACCAAGCGCTCGGCATCGGCGATCGAGGCCTGCTGCCCCCACTCCTCGGCGGGAATCGAGATCTCGACACGAGCCTTAGCATCATCCGCAAGCGATATCTGGGTGATCGTGCCGGAGCGGCCGTAGTCAAAGTCGGGCGCCTTAAAGATGCCGGGACGAACCGTTGCCATCTGGGGACGATGATTGGGGCAGACGATGGTGGCCATTAGGTTGCCACCAAACGCCGGACGCGTCTGTTGCAGCAGTCCCGTCTCCGTATCCATCGAAAGTACGGTGCAGTCGGCCGTAAGGCCCGTCTGCAAGCGCACGGCAACGCCGGGTGCCAGTTCGCGGCCAAAAGCGGTCGCACCGTATAGGATGGCCTCGGGTTTGCGTTCGGCTACCAAATCGCAGATCAAGCGGGCGTAGACCTCCGCATCGTTTTGGCGCAGGCGCTCGTCGCGACAGGCCAGGACTTCGTCGGCGCCCGCGCAAACCAGATGCTCCAGGTCCCCAAGCGAGCCCTCGGGGCTCATGCCGACCAGTGCCACCAGACGGCAGCCGCGAGCATCGGCAAGCTCGCGCCCCTTGCCCATGAGCTCGTAGGCCACGGGAGCCACGGCATCGTGCTCGTCAGTCTGCACGAAGACCCAAATGTCTCGATATGCATCAAGGTCCACCGCACCAGCGGCCTCGTCACGCTCGATCGAGATAGCATTGACGGGGCAGGCGTCGACGCACCCACCGCATAGGATGCAGCCGTCAGTTACGCGGGCGCATCGGTTGGGTCGCTCGCCTTCCACTACGATGCCGCCCGAGGCACAGGCGCGAACGCAGCGACCGCAGCCGATACAGGCTTCGCTATCGATAATCAGTCCGCTCATCTATGCCATCCCCTCGATAATCTTGGCAAGCTTTGCCGCCTGCTCGGACGCCGTCCCCTCAACGGCCTCGCACGTTTGGTCACGGTCGGGCACAAACGAGCGCACGACCTGTGTCGGCGACCCGGCAAGACCGCAACGCGCGGGGTCGGCGTTCACGTCGGCGGCACTGACCACGCGCACGTCCGCCTCCTCCGCCGCGCGAATACCGGCAATACTCGGCATACGCAACTGGCCAATCTCCTTGGCAGTCGTCATCGCGCACGGCATCTCAAGGTACACCGTCTCCTCGCCGGCATCGCATCCGTGAACGAGCGCCAGCGAGCCACAGGTCGTAAAGCCCGCGCTCTGCACGCAGCTCACGTCGGTCACGCAGGGAATATCAAAGGCACCGGCAAGCTCGGGACCAATCTGGGCCGTATCGCCATCCACCGCCATCTTGCCGCAGATGAGCAGGTCGAAGTCCTCGTCGAGCGCCTCGATGCCGCACTTGAGGGCATAGGTGGTTGCCAGGGTATCGGCACCTGCAAAGGCGCGATCGGTCAGCAGCAGCGCATCGTCGGCGCCTCGAGCGATGCAGTCGCGCAGCAGCGACTCGGTCGCGGGGATGCCCATCGACACCACCGTCACGCGCACATCCATGCCAAAGCCGATAAAGTCGTCCTTCAGCGCCAGCGCGCATTCCAAAGCGCTCGCATCAAAGGGATTAATGACCGCCTGCTTGCCATCGCGCACGATGGTATTGGTCTTGGGGTCCATCTTGACCTCAGTGCTGCCCGGCACGGCCTTGACGCACACCACCATATGGAAATCGCTCATCTTCACGCGCCCCCTTTCTGGACGAGCTCATCCAAGAGCTTCTCCGAAAACAGGTTACCGCGACCCAGCTGCCCGGCAGGATCGAGCTGGAGCTTGAGCCGCGCCGACTCGACCATGGCCTCGTGACCGTACATCGTCTCCAAGAAGCCCGCCTTGATCTTGCCGACGCCGTGTTCTGCGGAGACGGCACCGCCCATGGCCGTGACCTCGGAAGCCCACTGGGCAAAGAGTTCTGCGCCGCGGCGATAATCCTGTGCATCGCGCGGCAGAATGTTCACATGCAGATGGTTGTTACCGATATGCCCCCAGGCGGCAGATTCAAGCCCACTTTCGGCCAACGTGCGGCGATAAAGGGCGATGACATCGGCCAAGCGTGCATTGGGCACCGACATGTCCGAGCCCAGTTTGGTGATGGCGGGATCCGTGCGGCGGCGCTCGTCGATGAGCATGTTGACGCTCTCGGGCACCGCATGGCGGAAGAATCGCTGACACTCGCGATCGACCTCGGTGCGCGCGACCCATGTCGCATCGCCACTGCCGCCCGCAAGCTCCAGTACCCACCCCAAGTGATACAGCTCCTCAGTCGCCTGGGCTTCGTCGTCGCAGTCGAGCTCCACGTAGACACAGACCTTGGCGTCTTTGTCGAGCGCAGGCAGCGAGGCAAACGCCGTCGACTGCTCACGCTGACGACGCAGGATATCCAGGGCGCCAGCATCGAAGTACTCGATGGCAGCCGCATGGGACAGGACGGGACGCACAGAATCGGTGAAGGACACGGCCTTGTCTTCGCTGTCGAAGAAGCAGCTCACGCCCCAAACGACCGCGGGTGCCACCTGCAGGGCAATCTCGAGTTCGGTGATGACACCGATTGTGCCACACGCACCGATAAACAGATCGATGGCATCCATATCGTCAGCAACGAAATAGCCTGAGGCATTTTTTGTCTTGGGCATGGTATAGCCGGGAAGATCGAGCTCGAGTGTACGGCCCGCTGCCGTCACGAGCGACAGGTGGCGGCCCTGGGCAAAAGCCTCGCCGCGCCGAAGCTCAAGCAAATCGCCATCAGCCAGCACGACGTGGAGTCCCGTGATATGTGGGCGCATGGGGCCGTAGGCGTAGCTGCGGGCACCGGAGGCGTTACATGCCGCCATGCCGCCCAGACAGGCAGACGCCTCGGTGGGATCGGCGGGAAAGAACTGCTCGGGAGCCTCTTGGAACTCCTCGTAGGCCTCAAGCGATGCCTGGTCCCAACCAGCGGTCGGCAGCACCTTCTTGCTCAGCTGCTTGCGCAGCTCCGAGAGCACAACGCCCGGCTCCACGCGCAGCAGAAATTGGCCTTGTTCATCGCGGCGAAGGCCCAAATAGCGATTCATACGGGAAGTATTGAGGATATGCCCGCCGTGGGGCACGGCGCCGGCGGCAAGGCCGGTTCGGGCGCCCTGAACCGTTACCGGAACACGCTCGGCATGGAGCTTTTCCAAAATGGCACGGACCTCATTTTCCGTTGTCGGAAACGAGATGCTCGAGGCCTCGCCCGATGCGCGAGATTCATCGCGGCCATACTCTTCGAACTCGTCGGTGAAGGGTTTGATGGTTGCAGACACGCGAACTCCCCCTTTAGCTAACTACAGTGTTTGCAGGGAGATGTTACCGCATCGTTTCGTCGACGTGTTCGAGACCGTCTCCATAATTGGCGTTTTTTACGTTCGTGCAATTCGGCGAGCGGCTTGATTTCCTCGGCAGACGATGCTTTTGACACATATGGCCCCGCCGTCGCCGACCGCGCGATTGTCGCTCGAAAAAAGTTGGAGTATTTTTTGCCGCCTTTTACCTGCGGAGACGCCAATCCGTCAAGCATTTGGTCAGAAATTGGTCAAGTAGCGGCTGATAAGGTCGGCGTCGACAGCCAAAACCGATAGAAGTTTTGGCCCAGAAGCAGGGAGGTTCCCATGGCATATTACTGGCCCCAGTACGGCATCGCCATCGAAGTCGACGACGATCCCCATCTCCTGCCTTTCGACGAAGAGGCATTCCCCGATACGACGGTCTACCACGTTACCACCGATGTGATCTGCGACCCCGAGTCGTTCTCGGCGCTCGCCCACCACATCGCGCATATCCACGACATCGAGCTCCCTCCCGACTTCGACGAGCTCGTCTACTCGCGCCGTCTGATGCTTCACATGCTCTTTGGAGCGGACCCGTCCACCTTTGCGCGCATCTATACCGCCAAGGATGCCGCATGAGCGCGAAGAAGCCACCCCACTTTGCAGGCCTGGGTCGTCGCAAGAAGCTCATCGTTGCCTGCTTGGCCATCGTCTGTGCCCTTGTCGCCGTAGGACTATACGTTTGGCAGTCGCAGCCCGTACCCGAGGCGGGCGCTTCGGTTACGACGGCCGAGGGCAAAACGCGCCAGGAAATCCAAGATGAGCTCGACGCCATCGTCCGCGACAACATGATGACGATTTCGGTCGCGCCGGTCGCTCAGCTGCAGGAGGACGGCAAACTGCGCGTCAACGTGCAAAACGTCCAAGACAATAAATTTCCCCAGCGATTCCGCGTCATCCAAAACGACGAGACCATGTACGAATCCGGTGTGGTCGAGACCGGCAAGACAATCGAGACGTGCCCCGCCGGCGACATCAAAGAAGGCGAGGCGTACATCGAGATCCAGGCACTCGATGCAAAGACCCTCGACAGCCACGGCAATCCGACACGTGTCAAGGTACGGGTTGAGCAAACCGAGAACTAGCCTTCCGGCCGACACGGCACCGCATGCAATTCACCAGCATTCGTCCAATCATCGCGGGGACGGCCCGCGGCGAATAGAAAGGAACGACCATGGACATCACCAGGAACATGAACGGAGTCAGAGCGCTCGTCGTGGGCACAGGGCTCGCGCTCGCGCTCGCAATGGGCGCCGCCCCGACGCCAGCTATGGCAGCCGGGCGCGTTGGAACCACGAAGGTAATGGTCAGGACCGAGATCGACAACGTTGAGTTCAAAGTTCCGACGGTTATTCCCTTCGTCGCCAAGGCCGACGGCACGCTTCAGGGCCCCTCAGAAGACGCGACCACCATCGACAATCATTCGGCCTACGGCATCCATGTCACCAACATGAAGATCGACGCCATGAACACCTGGACCATTGCCGCCGACGCCAAGGCCGGAACCGCGCAGAACTCCATCGACTTTAAGGTCGGCCCCGACGGCGCGCTCCAGAACGCCAGCGCCGCCGCGCAAGGGACGGGCCTCGATCTTTCCAAGAATGCAGCCTTCGACATGGGCTACCAGGGCATTGCCGGCGGCACGGACAAAATCAAGCTCAAGACAAGCGGAAACGTCGCCCGCGTCACGCGCGACATCTTCCGCGTAACCGGCGAAGGCGATCAGGTTGCGACGATCACCTGGACGGTCGAGCCCGGTGCGCACACGGCATAAGGCCGTCGCCCTGGCCGCCGCCGTCAGCATCCTAGCGTTTGGGCCAGCCATGGCCTTTGCCCAGCAAGAACAGGCGCAGGCCGCCACGCAAGTGACGGTCGACCTCTCGGAGCTCGACCGCGGCGACCGCGAGGAACCGTTGGCGCAGACAGGCGACAGACGATGGCTCTTGGCAGCAGGCGCCACAGCAGCAGGCGCGGGAACCGCCGGCCTCGGTCTGCACATCAAACGCAGCCAGAAACAAAACACGGACAGGCCGCACTAAATTAGCTAAGGAGACCCCATGGCATCGAAGAACCTTTTGCCCGTCGTCGCACTCTGCGGCGCGCTCGCAACCGGAACGCCTGTCGCCGCTTGGGCGACTCCCGTCATGGCAGACTCCTTACCAGTAGCCCTAAGTTCCGCACCAAATCCGTCGAGCGCCATTGCGTGCGAGCGTTTTTCGATCGCACAGGCCGTGATCTCAACCTCGGGATGCCTTCGTCGTAATACGGACGGCTCGATAGTCGTGGATATCAAGCGTTCGAACAAGGCAAACGGCTCCCAGGCGGGGTGCGCCGTCTGCACGTGGCGCTCGGTTGTGCTCGATGCGGATGGCGATCCATGCAATTTAGAGCTGCGCATCGACATCGCTTCGGTCGATGACTCGGCGAACGGAGCGAAGGTCGCCTTCGACGGTGCGTTTTTCGAGAAAGGAGGCGGTATATGTCTGGGCTGCGCCGCCGCGAATGCAGACGATGCGCAGCCCACCCTCTCATTCACGGCATCGTTGCGGCTGACCAAAGCCGGTACCGATGCCATCGCGGCGGGAGAAGCGTCCCTGCTGTTCTACGCCGTCAGTACCAAAGACACAGACGCTCATTTCGAGAAGCCAGCCGGATCACTCAGCCTTACACGAGGGATAGAGGCAGGCCCTATTGAAATCGATGCCCGCGCGCAAAGCAGGCAACGCATTCTTGCCGACCCGGCGCTTCTCGAAATGGAGTGGAACGGATCCGGAGCCATCGGAATTCTCCCCTCCGCGTTTGACGCCAAGACGCTCCCCCCAAACGACGAACCCATCAACGCAACCATACAAGAAGAGAGCGCGGACAAAGAAGCAGGTGCGGGCGACACGCCGTCGCCGACAAACAGCGTCCCAGCTTCTTTCGAAGCGCCGAATGAGCCCGCTGCCGATCCAAACGATCCCGAGTTCGCGGACAGTCTGGGGCTTGCTGATCCTCAAGAGATCGATGAAGGTAACTGCTGCGTGCTTGCCGCGCTCGACCACACGGAGGTCATCGACGCTGCGAACATCGAAGTTGCCGCCGCCAATCAGCCCGTCCGCAAGTCGGCTATCATCGCATTTCCCGAGTCCGTCGAGGTCGTCTTTTTGCCATCGGGCGAAATCGTAGCACCAACATTGCTCACCTTGTTAGGCGCCAAGAATACTCGGAACGAAATCAAGAAGATCACGATCGTCGACCCTGCAACCACTGCCAAGCTGCGCCTATACGCCGTTGCCCCAGATGGAAGCAAAACCTTGGAATTCGATGGCGACACGCTCCTGGCCTGGCGACGTCTGGACATTATGGAAGACGTCTCGTACCAGATTGAACTTGAAGGGTTTGACCGCGCCCGAGATGCCGATATCATCGCCGCGGGCATCGAGTCCCCACAACGGCTGATGACGCTACGCTTTGAATACTATCCCTACGTTCCGACGACAACCTAAGGCTTAACCGCTGTACGCCAGACTTAATACCACTCATATAACGTATTAGACAAGTCGCAATATGCCCTGCGTTCTATTCTGTTACGATTGCCAAGGTGGCATCAATACGGGAGGATCCATGCCGGGTTTGGGAACGATCATCAACGTCGCGCTTTTGATTGCAGGCGGTCTTTTGGGATTAGCGGGCGGTCGCTTTATCACACCGCGCATCCAAGACACGCTCATGAAAGCATCGGGGCTGTGCGTCCTGTTTATCGGCTTGGGCGGCACCATGCAAAAGATGCTCGTTATCGACGGCGGCGCCCTGTCGACCACCGGTACCACTATGCTGATCGTCTCGTTTGCCCTCGGATCGCTCATCGGCGAAGCCATCAACCTGGAAGCTGCCATCGAAAACCTCGGCGAATGGCTCAAGCGCAAAACCGGAAGCGAGGGAGACAACGAGTTCACCAACGCCTTTGTCTCGGCATCGCTCACCGTGTGCATCGGTGCCATGGCCATCGTGGGATCGATTCAGGACGGCCTGCTCGGTGACTGGTCCACGCTCGCCCTGAAGGGCGCACTGGACTGCATCATCGTCTGCACCATGACGGCCTCGCTCGGCCGCGGCTGCATCTTCTCGGCCCTGCCCGTCGCCGTGTTCCAGGGGACGATCACGCTGTTTGCCGGCGCACTCTCCCCCATCATGACCGCCGCGGCACTCGACAGTCTTTCGCTCGTGGGCTCCATGCTCATCTTCTGCGTCGGCGTCAACCTCATCCGTCCTCAGACCTTCCGCACGGCCAACATGCTCCCCTCCGTCGTCATAGCCGTCATCTACGCCCTTCTGTTCTAAGTCTATCTACATAGCGGTATCTCGAACATCTGTTTGATGCTGTGCTATGATATGAGGTCACCGACACCGTATAGGGAGAGGAGAGGGCGGTGGCCGACCAGGACGTCAAGATGCTCATTGAGCGCATTATGGCCGAGGCCCGGACCCATCAGTCCGCCCGCTTCTCAAACAAAATCTATGCTGACGAGCCGATTCTCAAGACCGGCCGTCAGATGCAGAACTTCCTCCCCGACCAGTACCGCAGGATGCGCGAGATATCGCGCTGGCAAGACGACCCCAAGGGCGGTGCGGGGCGTTGGCTTTCAGAGGCGGAGCTTTTTTACCGCCAGGGCCTGCTGATGGCCAACTTCGAGGACGATTGCCCCTACAACGGCACCTTCAAGTCGTACTTTCCCACCTACAACGCCATGAGCGATCGACAACTGCGCGGCTACTTTACCTGGCGCGCCCAGGTGCGCCGCGGCAATATCGAGGAAACGTCTACATCCTTTGCCTTCTTATATCTCTATGAGCTGATCTGCGGCATTGGCGTCGATGATCCGCTCGATGGCTTTGACAAGATCAAGGCGTTTTGGGGTGCCTATCGCGCCTTTGAGCCCGGCATCGACCGGTTCGCACGCGTATGGCTGCAGGATTACGCCGTATTCCACGGGCTCGACCCTAGGTTGCTTCGCGACTCTAAAACCGTCATGTTCGATAACGCCCTTATCGAGCTGCGACGCGCGGCTCGAGACCTTGCGCCCGCGCAGGCGCCGTCCGGTCAAACCGCTAAGCGTCGCAAAACCTCAGAGCCCACGCTCCCCCTTCCGCCTGACGAGGCGCGCGAGGAGCGGCTCATGGCCGCCATCAACGCACTCTCCACGTACAACCTCAATAACTCAAGGCTCGACCGCGGGCACCATCTCGACCTTCGCCATGTGGCATGCGCCGTATATGTCCGCATGGCGCGCTACTATGACACGCACCGAAAGACCGGCATCGTAGCGAGCTTGTTTGGGGAGGAGACGGCCATGCCCTACACCATGTTTGCCTCGGCCGTCTTCTTTGCGCCCGAGCGCCACGAGGACTGCGAATACCGCTTGGACCCCATCCATATCTACCGTTGCCAAAACGGCTTTTGGGAGTGTATGCGCATCCACGGCAGCAGACAAAAGAGTAGTAAGCTCGGTGAGATAATGCGCGCCTGCGACCAGCGCCTGCGCTTGGCGTTGGACCCCAGCCATCCCCTGAAGGAAGAAGAGGTTCCCAAGTATTTGGCCAAGATCATCGATGACGAGATCGTGGCATGGCTTTCGTGGAACGCCACACACCAGCCCGTCAAGATCGATATCGACCTGAGCCAGCTGGGGCATATCCGAAGTGCCGCCGCGCAGACGCGCGAGGCGCTTTTGATCGACGAGGAACGCGAGGACGACACGACCGCGGATGTCGAG
>CAJLAV010000049.1:0-14784 GCA_905204735.1 uncultured Collinsella sp.
AGGGAGTTGGCCAGGACCGTGGCCACCAGGGTGCGGGAGCCGGAGGCGGCGCCCATCCACAGCACGTCGTGGTTGCCCCACTGGATGTCGAGTGAATGGTAGGTGAGCAGGCGGTCCATAATCTTGGCCGCGCCGCCGCCGCGGTCGAAGATGTCGCCCACCAGGTGCAGGTGGTCGACGGCCAGGCGCTTGATGAGCGAGGCAAGCGACTCGATAAAGTCGTCGGCGCTGGCGGTCTCCAGAATGGACTCCACGATGCGCTCGTGATAGCGCACGCGATAGTTGTTCTCGTCCGGATGCGTGTGTAGCAGCTCGTCGATGATGTAGGCGTAATCGCGTGGGATGGCCTTACGCACCTTGGAGCGCGTGTAGCGGCTTGAAAGCGAACGAGCGACCATGATGAGCTGGTCAAGCATCGTCTTGTACCAGGTGGGCGAGTCCTCGCGCTGGCTGCGGACCAGCTCGATCTTCTCGCGCGGGTAGTAGATGAGCGTGCATAGCTCGCCCTTCTCGTCAAAGGAGAGCGTTTCGCCAAAGATTTCGTCGACATGCTCGCGCACGACGCCCGAGCAGTTGTTGAGGATGTGCATAAAGGCTTCGTACTCGCCGTGCACGTCGCTCATAAAATGCTCGGTGCCCTTGGGTAGGTTGAGGATGGCCGAGAGGTTGATAATTTCGGTAAACGCGGATTGTTCGGTGGGAAATTGTCTCGACAGCAGACGCAGATACTTAAAGTCTTGCGGGTTGCGATCGAATGCGACCATGAAACACCTTCCGATGGAGCTGGTAAAACTGATAAACAGTGTCAAACGTTTATCAGTATGCGCCGCTTTTGTTTCGATTTTGCGCCAGCGGCTGAATTGTCGGCTGAACGGTTTGGTAAATCGATTTAGTTGAGGTAGATATGGCGGTTGAGTGGAGACGACAGAAGGTGTTTTCTCAGATATTTATGCGTGGGGCCGGTTGAGACGATGGTGGTAAAGATGTTCGCTATTTTTGGTTCGATTTGGTAAATAGTGGACATATGTACCGTATATAGGCTCACTGTGCGATAATTTGCGCAGCAATGAGTAAGGAGCCTCATATGAGTGATTTTGTCCTGACCTGTGAATCCGCCGCCGACCGAACCCGTGAGTTCTTTGCGTCGCGCAATATCCCTGTCGTGTGTTTTCATTACGAGATCGACGATGTTGTCTATACGGACGATCTGTATCAGTCGATTACGCCGGACAAGTTTTTTGCCCAGATTGCCGCGGGCGCCATGCCCAAGACGTCTCAGGTGAGCGTGGGCGAGTACGAGGAGTTTTGGGAGCCGTTTGTTGCCGAGGGTAAAGACGTGCTGCACCTGACGTTGTCGTCGGGTATTTCGGGCACGTATGGATCGGCCTGCGTCGCGGCGCAGATGCTCGCGGATCGCTATCCCCAGGGCGGCAAGGTGCACGTCATCGATTCGCTGGCGGCGTCTTCGGGCTTTGGCCTGTTGCTGGAATATGCCGCCGACGTGCGCGATAGCGGGGCTTCACTCGACGAGACGGCTGCCTGGATCGAGGAGCACAAGCTCAACCTGCACCACTGGTTCTTCTCGACCGATCTGTCGAGCTACCTACGAGGCGGTCGCATTTCGGCTGCGAGCGCGATCATCGGCACGGCGCTTAAGATTTGCCCGCTTATGACGGTCGATTGCGAAGGTAAGCTGTCGCCACGTGAGAAAATTCGCACTAAGAAGCGAGCGATTTCCGAGATGGCCAAGACCATGATGGCACACGTGCGGGACGGTGCGGATTATTCGGGTAAGTGCATCATGTCGCACTCGGCGTGCCGCGAGGATGCCGAGGCAGTTGCGGCGCTGATTGAGGAACAGGTTCCGCAGCTTAAAGGCAAGATTGAGATCAATGACATCGGTACTCTGATTGGCTCGCATACCGGACCTGGTACGGTGGCGCTCTTCTTTATGGGCGACAAGCGCGTGGATTAATTTGCTCCATCACGTCGCTGCATGATTGCTCAAACGATAACGGCCCGCCTCACGTTTGTGGGGCGGGCCTTGCTGTTACGATTAGCGTTTCTTTCCGCGGAAGAAGAAGCCGTGCAGTGATGGCTTGAGGCCGCGGTTGGCGCGATGCTCCTCGACGCGCTCGTGGATCGAAGCGACGCGCTCGATGACTTCGTCGGGAATCGGCACATCGGGATTCATGTTCTCGACCTGGCTGACCTCGGCGGCGGAGACCTGGTCGATAATGGGCACATCGTCGTGCGAGATGACAGGTGTGGCGTCTTCCTTCATCTTGCGATAACGCTGCATCATGTCGGTCTGTAGCTGCTGGGCCGAAGGCGGCGTCCAGATGATGGCGTTGGCGCCGGCGGCGATGGTTTCACGGATGCTCTCTGGCGTCTTGCCGCCCGGCGCGATGAGCGGCAGGTTGGGATAGTGCTTGCGCAGCTCGCGTAGGACCTGGGGCGTGTTCTTGCCGGCGGCGATGTTGAGAATCTTGGCTCCAGCGCGCACCTTGGCGTGGGCATCGTCGTCGCAGCGAACGACCGTAGCGATGACGGGGATGTCGGCGATGTTGGTGATGTGCTCGACCATCTCGGCAGTAGCGGGGGAGTTGACCACGCAGCCCGCCGCGCCCTGCATCTCGGAGACGGCTGCCATCTGCACGGAGCGCTTACCGGTCGTAGTTCCGCCGCCCACGCCTACAAAGACCGGGCACTCGGCGACGGTCAACAGTGCCTGCGTAATGGCCGGCTGCGGCGTGAAGGGGTAAACGGCAAAGACGGCATCGGCGTTGGAGTTGCGGATGACCGCGACGTCGGTGGTGTAGATGAGCGATTTGATACGACGGCCGAAGAGCGTGAAGCCGCTGGCCTCCTCGATCTCGTCAGGTATGCGAAGGGCCGCCTTGCGCAGGCGCCCGTCGATGGGCAGCGGCTCCATGGGAAGCAGTCCGTTGGGGGTCACGGCTACCTGGGGTTCGGTGAACTCGTCTGCGAGCTCGACCTCGGAGAAATCGACCGAGGCGACAATGTCCTCGTGAACCTCGGCGGGCACATCGATGGGGGCTTGGTCGTTTGCCGCGGCAGGCGTGTCGAAAGAGCTGGTGCCGACGAAGGCGTCGACGCGCTCATTTAGATCGTTGAGGGTATCCATGGAAGCTCGATTCTATGTGATGACGGCCGGCGCGATGCAGCCGGAATTGCGAATGCTAAATCGTTTGACGAGTTGATTTTTCCCCGCCGCGCCATCCGTTAGACCGAAGGACCGGCGAACGTGAAGGAGCTGTGGTGGCGGGGATCGAGGTGCTATCTTGAAAGTCCCGTTTAAAAGAGAGGTGACGCGGTATGGAATTGACAGCAATGTTTGGCTCGATTGGCCTGTGTGTAGGCGCAATCGTTGCCGCCGCGGTTATCTACTTTGTGGTCACGGCCATTAAGGGCAAAAGGGCCGAACGCAAGGAGCGCGCGATGCTTAAACAGCATCGCGACCAGCAGGGCAAACGCGCACGGAGATAGCTTGTTGAGTTTTGGATCCGTGCGCTAGCTGCGTTTTCGGATCAGGGCAATGTAGAAGCCCTCAAATTCGCGGCTGGGCGGAATGGTGAGCGTGCCGGGCATGCCGTTGGTGATGGCCGATACCTGACCCGCGGCGATTGCCTCGGTCAGGGCGTTGGACTCGATGCGCGGCTCCTCGCCAGCTTCCTGGGCGCGGCGTGCCTCACTTTCGCTTGGCGTGCCGTCGAGGGGGATGAGCTCGCAGTCCATATGCTTGTCGAGGGCCTCTTGCAGGGCGTCCTCGTTTTCCTGCGGCAAGATCGAACAAGTCGAATAGACGAGCGTGCCGCCCGGTTTGAGGGCTCCCATGGCGCGGTCCAGAAGTGCTCGCTGCGAGCGGGCGCACTTGCTCAGCAACTGCTCGGTGAGGCCGCGCAGACTCTTCTCGTTGCCGCTGATGACGGTGCCCGTGCCGGTGCAGGGAGCGTCGAGCAGGATGCGGTCAAAGCGGAAGAACTCGTCGAGCTCGCGTGCGTCGATGCGCATGACGGGCACGTTTTTTGCGCCTTGGCGGTGGAGGTTGGCTTCGAGCTTCTCGGCGCGGGGAATGCTCATCTCGCAGGCGGTGAGGTGTGCCTGGCCCTGGGTGAGGGCGGCGATCTGCGTCGTCTTGCCGCCAGGGGCTGCGCACATGTCCAGGATGTCCTCGCCTGCCTGGGCGCCCAACACCAAAGGCGGCATCATGGACGACAGGCTCTGTAGGTAGATCTTGCCGTCGCGGTAGATGTCGAGATCCCACAGATCGGAAACCTGGGCCTCGGGCAGGATAAAGGCGTCTGGGTACCAGGCGACGGGGTTGTGGGCGATGCCGGCGGCATCGAGCGCCGCAGCGATGTCCTCGGCGGTCGCCCTGAGCGTGTTGGCGCGCAGTGTGACCGGGCGTGTGGCCGCGGCGCCGAAGCCCTCGATCATGAGCTCGGCATCGGCGGGCGCATAGGCGCCGGCGACCGTGTCGACCATAAAGCGTGGCAGGTCGGCAGCGCAGGGAAGGGCGGCAAGCTGGTCGGAAAGCTCGGTAGCAGCAAACTGCCTAAGCTTGAGCTCGGGCTTAACCTGCTTTTTCTGCTTACGACGACGCGGCTTGGACATCCGTCTTTCCTTCCCATTCCATTACATGTCGAGTGTTTTAGTACTGGCTCTCGTGCTTGCTGAAGAAGTCGAAGCGCGGGGGCAGCGGCTTCACGCGGTGCTCGCCGGGCTTCTCGCCCAGGCTCTCCACAAACTCATCCGTGGAGGCGAAGATGTTATCCCAGCTAAAGAAGGCGACCGGATCGACGTCGAAGTACTCGCAGATGAGTTCGCAGCCGGCCGGGACGATACCGTGCATCAGGACGGTCGCCACGCGCAGCTCGGTAAAGGCATCAACCAGGGCCTGCGTCATCGCTGCGTTTGCTTCGTCGCCCTCGAGCTTGTTGGCGGCCTTGGAGGCGTCGCTCCAGCGCTTGTTGGCGGCGCGCAGGTAGTCGTCGCACACGGCAAGCGCGCGGTGCGTCTCGAACTTGTACATGGCCTGCTCAAAGGCAAGAGCTGCCTGCTCGGCAGCCTCGACCACGGCGGCAGAGGCGGCACCGGCGGGGATGCAGCCGTTGCGATAGGGGCTCTCGTCGCCCTCCTTGACGGCGACGCCGTAGAAGCAGCTGCGGGCCAGACGGTTGAACACGCCGGTCAAAAGGGCGCTCTCCTTAAGGGCCGGATCGATGACGCGCTTGTCGTCGCAGGCGCGCACCTCGTTGCCGTCCTTGTCTTTGCCGGTCACGCGGGTGTCGTATGCCTTGGGGCTAAAGCTCACCGGCTTTTCGGACAGGCCGAGCGACAGCCAGTGCGCGCGCATCTGCTCGCAGGTGTAGTGGTTGAGCAGGTCGTCTGCCGGCGGGGGAGGCGTCTGCGAGGACGAGCTGGCCTTTTTGCCCATGTAGAGCAGGTGGTAGCAGGCGCTGACGGTGCTCTGCGTGAGGTCCCAGCCCAGGGCCTCCCACATGGCGGTCTGCGCGATGCAGTAGAAGTAGATGTTGTCCTGGCCGATGAACTGGTAGATCTGTGCGTCGTCCGAGCACCACCAGTCGCGCCAGTCGAGCGAGCTGTGCTGGTAGGTGGGCGCGGGCACCTGTGTGGAGTCGGCAGCGGGCTCGCCCATGAGGGCGGCATCCTGGGCGGCGACGCCCTCGGTCACGCCGGCGGCCTTGGCATCGCGCGCGAGCACGGTACGCGTATAGCTGATGGGCGCCCACAGGCTCTCTGGCCAGCACCAGCAGGTGACGTCGGAAACGCCGTCGACCTGGGGCACCGGAACGCCCCAGTCGATGTTGCCGGTGATGCGGAAAGGCACGAGCGCTTTGCCGCTGCGGAAGCGCACGCCGCCGTTGGCGAGCACCGCATGGGCGTCGTCGCGCTCCTTCCAGCTGGGGAAGGTGACGGTAAAGCTGCTCTTGTTTCCCTCGGGCTCCAGCACGGTGTGCTCGGGCAGCTGGTCCTCGACGGCATCGAAGGCCTCGCGGAACTTGTTTTGGATATAGAGCTGGGCCGGCAGCAGCCACTCCTCCATGGTCTTGGAGACCACGGAACGAACCTGCGGGTTCTGGGCGAGCTTGGTGGTGTAGGTCTTCATAAAGTCGAGGTAGGCCGGCAGGTCGAAGTAGAGGTTGTCGACCGGGCGCAGCTCGGGCACCTCGCCGGTGAGCTGGCTCTTGGGTGCGATGAGCTCCTCGGGCTCAAACTGGTGACCCAGGTCGCACTCGTCGGCATAGGCCTTCTCGGACTTGCAGCCCTGGATGGGGCAGCGGCCGATCACTTGGCGGCCGTTGAGGAACGTGCCGGCCTTGGCGTCGTAGAACTGCAGCGTGGAGCGCTTGGAGATGGTGCCCTGCTCATGCAGGCGCTCGATAATCTCGGCGGTCACTTCGTTGTGAATCTGCGCAGCCGGCTCAAGGCCCGAGCCGCCGTAGATATCGCAGCTGATGTTGTAGTTGTTGAGGGTCGCGGCCTGGCGGGAGTGATTGGACTCGACGTACTCGTTAATGGACTTGTCGTAGCCCTCGTTCTCCTTGAGCTTGCGGTAGCTCTCCATGATGGGCGAGCCGTAGCAGTCGGTGCCCGAGGTGAAGATGACGTTCTCGCGGCCCAGACGGTCGCGCAGGAAGCGGGCGAAGAAGTCGGCCGGGACAAAGACGCCGCCGACGTGGCCAAAGTGCAGACCCTTGTTGCCGTAGGGCTCGCCGGCGGTAACGATGGCGCGGCGCGGCCAGCTGGGACGGTCGTTCATGGAGTATTTGGATGCCATGGGACTCCTTCGCATATAGGTAAGAGCGCGGCCGGGCACGGGGTTCGGCGGCGCGGTGGTCAATTCGTGCATATCGTTCGACATTATCGCACATGCGGGCGGGTGCGTGGCAGGGGCGCTATCCTAAGATGCTATGAATGAGATTTCCAACATACATGCGTTTGAGGACGAGGATTTTCTACACGCTTGCTTCGTGTGGGGGATGGCCGTGATCGCGGTGTTTGCCGTGTGCCTGGTACCGGTGTTTATGCTGTTGGGCGGGCCTGCGGACTTGGACGCGGCTGAGGCGGGCGGCTGGATGGCTGTCGTGGGCTGGATAGTCGGCTTGGCTGCGATCTCAATGGCGTCGTTCGCCGTGCACGAGCTGGTGCACGGTGTATTTTTTAAGCTGCTGGCGCCCACGGGTGCGAAGGTGACCTTTGGGGCGAATCGCGAGACGGCGATGATCTATGCCTGCGCCGAGGGCGTTGTGTATTCGCGTCGGCGGTACATGGCCATTTGCCTGGCGCCCACGGTTGTTTTGACGGTGGCGTTTGCCCTGGGGTTTGCGTTCTCGGGCTATCCGCTGCTGTGCTACCTGGCGGCTGGTCTGCACTTGTCGGGCTGCGTGGGCGATTGGTATTACGTGCGGACCATCCTGCGCGACCGCCGCATTGTCGCCTGCGAGGACACGTCCTTTGGCGTGCGCTTTTTCGCAAGGTAGTCTTTTTGGGATGATTTTTCTGGGACGGGGATTAAAAAATCATTGCGGGGGAGGAGATGTTGATGAAGCCGTTGTTGTTGCACGCTTGCTGTGCGCCGTGCTCGCTTGAGCCGGTTCGCCTGCTGCGCGAGGAAGGGTTTGAGCCCACAATCTGCTGGATAAACCCCAATATTCAACCGCGCGATGAATGGCAGCGGCGTTTGGACGAGCTGCGCCGGTGGTGTGCCGATGGCGACATCGAGCTCATCGAGGCAGGGGAGGACCGCGAGCGCTGGGAGACCGGCGTGGCCCCGCTGGGCGCCGATCGGCCCCGTCGCTGTCGCGCGTGCTATGCCCTGCGTCTGGCCGAGGCGTGCCGTGTGGCCCAGGAACGCGGGTTTGAGTTTGTGGGCACGACGCTCGCCGTCTCGCCGTATCAGCTGTTCGACACCTGCAATGACGTGCTTGAGCGCTTGGCGGCCGCCCATGGGCTCACCCCGGTGATTCGCGATTTTCGCCCATATTATCCCGAGGCCACGCGTCGCTCGCGCGAGCTGGGAATGTATCGGCAGAACTACTGCGGCTGCCGTTTCTCGGCCGTCGAGGCGGCCATGGACCGTGCTCGCATCCGCGACGAGCGCAAGGCCGCCAAAAAGTAGTTCATTTGGACTGGGACCTAGAGCTGTCTTTGCGGTACGGTCGTTTTTGGGAAAGTTGATTTAATTAAGCGTGTGATCGTGGCTCGCTTGATACCAAACGACGACTCCTATGATTCTAATCCTCCGTTTGTTAAACATCAGATCCGGACTTGCTGTTGCATATGAATGGGACGACAGAACAATCATGTCGTTTCCTTCCACAAATCGCCTAATTACCGGTGTTTTACCGTCTGCGAGCGCCAATACAGCACAGCCGTTCCAAGGCTTTGCGGTGGTATCGACAAGCAGTAAGCTGCCGGGAGGGCAAATGCGGGACATTTCGTCACCTTTGATTTTAACGAAAACGCTATGTGGGTGGCGCTTGGCTACGTCTACAGGCGCGCAAGCATTTTGTTGGCCGTGCGTGATGCGGCGCTTTTGCGATTCGATATCGATGACGGGAAATGCGCCCTCCATTTCGTGGATAGCAGGGTCTTCGTCGGTGACGATTCTTTTTTTTGCGAGCTTTACGGCCAAACCGTTTTCCTCGCCAACAAGTTCATCGCGGGTGCAACCGAAGAGCGCTTGTAACTTTTCAATATAGCGCTCACGGGGGGCATACCGACTTTTTTCCCAACGACAAACGGTCTCTTTAGATACCCCCAACATCTCTGCAAGTTGCGCCTGCCCAAGATGCTCCGTGGTGCGGAGTTTACGAATATTTGCCCCGAAGCCCATGGCTATAGATCCTCTCGCCACAGAGGGAGGCATAGACAGTTTGTGCCACCATAACCTTTGGTGAGCTCGTCAATTGATAACGGGAATAACTCCATGCCTGCTTTCTCAAGCGCTTCGTTGGTCCAAACGTTTTCTTCATATACGCATAGTTTTCCTGGCGAGAGTGCAAGGATAGACGTTGCGTTGTTCCGGCGTTCTCTTTCGTAGGCGGTTTGATTCCCGCCTCCGCAGTCAATTACTTTTATTGGTTCGCAACAGGCTGCAGAGAGTATTTCCGGAATCGTGCGATCGATAGGAGTGATCGTAAGGCCCTTTCCGGATCGTTTTAGTTGAATGCTGTATGCATCAACGGCATTGCATATCTCACGATCGATGAGGAACGCGTCGTGATCAATTCTACTTATGAACGTATCGAGGTGGATACGCAGCCCGTCAGAGGGGACTCGAATCGCAATTAGCTCGGTGGTCTGGAATTTATTTGAGGTCAGGAGCTCTTTGGCAAGTGACTCGACGGCGGCGGGTTCAGTTCGGTCAGAGATTCCAACTAATATTGTCTTAGCACTGATAACAAGAATGTCTCCGCCTTCAATATGGTAACTACTCCTGTTCAAATCACATACTGGGGTTTCTCCCATGATCTTGTGGTGGGTGAATATCTGCCGGTATAAAGCGACCTCACGATCACGCTCAGGCCAATACATATGATTTAGGATGATGCCGTCTCCGACTACCACAGCAGGATCACGAGTGAAAAAAAGCGTGTTGAGGGGATTGACCAAGAGCGAGGCGGGATCAAATTGCTCGTGCACGAGCGCCCGTAGTGTTTCCGACTGGTTTGAACATAGCTCAGTGTCTCCAAAGCGAATGCCGTTAAGTACTATATTCACCAATTCCTGGGTGTTCTTAGCGCTCTCAAACAGCTGGGTTATTGCCTCGAGGAATTCTCTGCCTGTTGCCCCGCTGCAACGGAGGTAGTCATCAATAAAAAATTTAAGCGATTGGGGCTCAGTTTCAAGTGAGTCTTCGAGAAGGTCCCTAATTTCAATGGTTTCTACGCCATGCTTCTCAAGCAATCGAACCATGGAATTGTGCTCATACATTGCTTTGTCGAGGTCAAAACGACCACTCCATTTTCGAAGGGAGAAAACTTGGCTGAAGTCAGCATCGGGGTAGTTTTGTGTTTCAGCTCCTGGTCGATGGACAAGTACGGCTTTTAAATGACCGATTTCATTTGTTATGTGTACGCCTCGCATGTCCGTCTCCTGTTCTGCTGGTTTTTGTATAAGGCTACGGCAGGTTCCTTGTCGTGTTGCGGAAAAGTTTAAAGACGTATGGAATTGACAAATAACATCAATTTTAAATACCAGATTGATTAATAACGTCACTTTAGCTGCCGTTCATAGGTGAAAAGCGACACGATGGCGATGGTTGGCCGACCACCGCTGAGCAACCTCATACATTTATGGTGCCAGCTGGATAGATGGGAAAAGGAATGAAGGAGGAGATATGGCAGCGGAAAGTTCGAAAGGCATCAAGCAGTTCAAGGTCCCGCACGTATATGCGATCATCTTTGCACTTATGGTCATCTTCGCTGTTCTCACGTGGATTGTTCCCTCTGGGTCCTATCAGCGTCAGGAGGTGAACGGTCGTGAAGTCACTGTCGCAGGTACGTATGAGCAGAGTGAAAAGACATATATCGACGAGGAAACCGGGGATGAAGTAGATCTCAGACAAGGCGTCTTCGATGTTCTTCAGGCTCCAACGCGCGGTATACAAGAGGCGATTGAGGTCGTTGCATTCATCTTGATTGTGGGCGGTTCGTTTCAGGTTATTACTAAAACGGGCGCTATCACGAGCGGAATGGGTCGTGTCGTTCGCCGCTTTAAGAACAAAGACATTGTAATTATTCCTATTGCGATGGTTCTCTTTGCATTGGGCGGAACGAGCTTTGGCATGGCGGAAGAAACTCTCCCGTTCTTTGCGATCTTCATGCCAATTATGATGGCTATGGGCTTCGACTCGATGACGGCGTTCATGGTCGTGTTCGTTGGAGCGCGCACGGGTTACATCGCCTCAACGATTAATCCGTTTAATGTTCTCATTGCGCAAGGTATTCTTGGTATTCAGGGCAACCCCCAGCTGTGGCTGCGTATGATTGCCTGGGTTGTTGTGACTGCCGTTGCAATTACTTGGGTTGTCCTCTATGCGCGAAGGGTAAAGAAGAACCCTGAGTCATCGATCACATTTGAGGATGATATCGCCAAGAAAGTCGAGTTCGCTGCCGATGAATCTGCCCTTGACGCGGAATTTACGGGTCGTCAAAAAGGCGTGCTAGCGGTATTTATCGCTGGAATGTGCCTTATCATCTGGGGACTTGTGACCCAGGGCTGGTATATGAACGAGATTTCTGCGGTCTTTTTGGCCATGGGCCTGTTGGCTGGTGTTATTGCGGGCTTTAGTCAGGATGTCATCGCTCGGGAATTTGTTGCGGGTATCGCTGACTTTGCTTTCTCGGCAATTGTCGTTGGACTTGCGCGTGGCATCCTTGTCATTGCCTCTGACGGCATGATCATCGATACCATCCTCAATGCGCTCGCCACTGGTCTGGGCGGCATCCCGGCGGTTCTCTTCACTACGCTTCTTTATGCGGTTGAGAACCTCCTGGCGATTCTGGTTCCCAGCTCATCTGGCCTTGCAGCGCTGACCGCTCCCATTTTTGGACCTTTGACCGAACTCATGGGTCTTAATCCCGAGGCTGCCGTGTGGGCTCTCTCCATGGGTAGCGCGACGATGTCTTTGATCTGTCCTACTAGCGCCATTCTTGTAGCGGGCTTGGGCGTGTGCAAGATCAAGCTTGGCCAGTGGTGGAAGACCGTTTGGAAATTCTTCTTGGTCGTATCGCTCATCAATATCGTATTCGTAGCAATCTCGGGACTTATTGCCCTGTAGGTTTCATGGCTGAAATGGAGTAACAGGAATGACTAAAGGACTGAATGTACACAGCGAGATTGGTAGGCTCAAGAAAGTCGTGCTTCACCGCCCCGGTCGTGACCTTGTGAACGTAAAGGCGGAAGAGTTCGAGGATGTCTGGATTCACGACTGTTTCTATCTTGATGTGGCTCAAAAGGAGCATGATGCCTTTGCGGATCTTCTGAGGAGCGAAGGTGTTGAGGTTCTCTATATGGAGAAACTCGTTGCTGAGGCGCTGGATGCATGCCCCTCGGCTCGCGCTGAGTTTACCGATACATTTATGGCTGAGAGCGGGATTGTCAATCCTATGCTTGAACAGGCTGTTCGTGAAAAGCTCGACGCCATTACGGATTCGTATCAGTTTGTACTTGAGGCTATGGGGGGATATCGTTATCGTGACCTTGAGCTGCCTCGCGTCTCGACTACGCTTAGTATGATGGATAATGAGGATGCGAAGCCCGATGATTTGGTGTTGAAGCCTCTTCCGAGTTCATATTTCTCTCGCGATCCTCTTGCTTCCGTAGGCAAAGGCGTTCTCCTTCACCATATGTATTGGAAACAGCGAGATCGTGAAGTGCCCTTCTATGAAGCGATTTTCAAATACCATCCCGATTATGCAGGGACTCCGATTTGGTACGACCATAAGAATCCCTGGCATATCGAGGGCGGTGATGTGCTTAACATTAACGCTCATACCTTGGCTATTGGAATTAGCCAGCGAACTGAGGCAGCTGCGATTGAGGAGCTCGCAAAGAATTTGTTCTGGGGATCTGGGAATTCTGAGATCGATACCGTTTACGCTATTAAAATCCCCAACGGCTATGCTTACATGCATCTCGACACCGTTTGCACCATGGTGGATTTCGATAAGTTCACAGTTTATCCCGGTATTTTTGAGACCCTTCGTGTTTATCGTCTGACTCGTGGTGACTCTGAGGGAATGGTCGCTGTTCAAGAGATTGATGACACGCTTGAACATATTCTTGAAATGGCCACTGGCGTGGATAAGGTGCAGCTTATCGAATGTGGTGCCGGCGATATGGTTGAGGCATCCCGCGAGCAGTGGAATGATGGATCGAACACTCTTGCCGTTGCGCCTGGTAAAGTCTGCGTTTACGAGCGCAACATTGTCACAAATGATGAACTCTACAAGAACGGTTTGGAACTTTTGGTCGTTCCTTCCGAGGAACTGTCCCGCGGTCGTGGCGGTCCGCGCTGCATGAGCATGCCCTTCTGGCGCGAAGACATTTAGTTGCAAATCCACTGTGATAGGAGATAACGAATATGGGTGTTAATATCGCTGGGCGCAGTTTTCTGAAGCTGCTTGATTATACGACGGAAGAGATTGAGTATCTGCTTGAGCTCTCTGCTAACTTCAAAAGCATGAAGCGCGCCGGTGTTCCGCACAAATACCTTGAAGGCAAAAATATCGTTTTGCTGTTTGAGAAGACTTCCACGCGTACTCGTTGTGCCTTCGAAGTTGGTGCGCTTGACCTTGGCATGGGCGTAACTTATTTGGACCCGGGCTCGTCCCAGATGGGCAAAAAGGAGTCGATTGAGGATACGGCTCGCGTTCTTGGTCGCATGTATGACGGAATTGAATACCGCGGTTTTGAACAGACGAAGGTTGAGGAGCTTGCTGCAAAAGCTGGGGTTCCCGTTTGGAATGGTCTGACTACTGAATTCCATCCGACTCAAGTGCTGGCAGATATTCTGACCATGCGCGAAGAGTTTGGAGAGATCAAGGGCAAGAAACTTACATTCTTTGGTAAGGCGGCTGGCAACGTCGCTGATTCGCTCATGGTCATTTGCGCCAAGCTCGGCATCAACTACTGCTCTTGTGGCCCGATCGGGGGAAGCTCGGAGGGGGCTACATCCTATGATCCTGAGCTCCTTGCTGAATGTAGTCGCATTGCAGCCGAGCATGGATCGACGATTACTATTACTGAGGATATCGAGGAAGGCGCTCGTGATGCCGATGTAATTTACACGGATGTTTGGGTCGGCATGGGTCAGCCTGCAGAACTGTGGGAAAGCCGCATTAAGCTCATGTCGCCGTATCGTGTGACCGCTGAGGTGATGTCTATGGCAAAGCCCGAGGCGATTTTCCTCCACTGTCTCCCGAGCTTCCACGACACCAATACTACTGTCGGTGCCGAAATTGCTGAGAAGTTTGGAGTCACCGAAATGGAAGTCACGGACGAGGTTTTTGAGTCCGATAAGTCTCGTGTTTTCCAAGAAGCAGAAAATCGCATGCATACGATTAAGGCGGTGATGTACGCAACGCTTAAGTAGCGGGGCGTTGGGAAAACAGACGCAAAACTGTTTGCCATGCTTCATTTCTCTCAACAAGCTGATAGGATACAGGGAGAATGGTGTGCGCGTCAGTCGATTATTTCGGCTGACGCGCTTTGTGAAAGAGGCAAAGATGCGTACCGATGATTTTGATTACAACCTTCCTGAGGAACTGATTGCTCAGGCTCCCGCCGAGCCGCGCGATTCCTGCCGCCTGCTGGTGGTGGACCGTAAGGGTTCCGAGGCCGGAACGCCCTTGGAGCATGGCGGTACCGTCGAGCACCGCATCTTCCGCGACATCATCGACTACATCGAGCCGGGCGACGTGCTCGTCATCAACCAGACGCGCGTGATGCCGGCCCGCCTGATCGGTCGCAAGGCCGGCTCGGGCGGCGTGGTCGAGACGCTGCTGCTCAAGCGCCGCGAGGACGTGGATCCGCTGGGCCACGTTTGGGAGTGTTTGGTCAAGCCGGGTAAGCGTCTGAAGCCCGGTGCTCAGATTGAGTATCGTGCCGGTGGTGCCCATGCGCCCGAGGGGGCTCCCGTGGTGCTGACGGCTGAGGTCGTCGACTTTGTCACCGACAGTCGCGGCGGTCGTCTGGTGCGCTTTGAGCCGGCCGGTTGCAATGCCGCCG
>CAJLAV010000050.1:0-14760 GCA_905204735.1 uncultured Collinsella sp.
GCGAGCCGAGACCGCCGCATGACCTAATAGGAGCATGGAGCGATACCGCGGACCCGAACAACCGCATTCTATCGCGCCCCGTCAGTGTGCCGTCTGCCCGGTCCAGGCGAGCACGGAAAGAACGGAGCGAGACATGAGAACCGAATCGACACCCGGCGCCCGCGGGCCGGTCTTCTGCGGGGTCGACACCCACGCCGACTCGCACTGGCTGTGCGTCCTGGACTGGAGGGGCCGCAAGGTCCTGTCCAGGCAGTTCCCCGCCGACGCGGCGGGCTACGAGGCGCTCGCCGGGGCGATAGCCGCCGCCGGGGAGCCGGCCTGCATCGCGATGGAGGGGACGTCGTCCTACGGGGCGGGCCTCACCAGGCACCTCGCGTCGCTGGGGATGCCCGTGCGCGAGGCGCTCTCCCCGGCGAGGACGCAGAGGAGGCGCCCGGGGCAGGGCAAGTGCGACGAGGCGGACGCGGAGAGGGCCGCCCGCGCGGCGATGTCCGGCTCAAGGCTCGGGACCCCCAAGAGCCAGGACGGGTGGGTCGACGGGGTGCGCTGCATGCTCGCGGCGCGCTCCGGGGCGGTGAAGGCGCGGACCTCGGCGATCAACACCGCGAGGTCGCTGCTCACCACCGCGCCGGAGGGGCTCAGGTCGAGGTTCCGCGGCATGGGAGGGCCGAGGCTGATGGAGGAGCTCCCCTCCGTGCGGTCGGAGGGCGCGCTGGGCGCCGCGCTCGGCGCGCTGGCGGACCTGTGGGCGGCGGCGCGCGACGCGGCGCTCGACATGGAGCGCGCGATCGGGGCGTCCCTGGAGGAGAACTGCCCCGCGCTGCTGGCGATGTACGGGTGCGGGCCCGTGAGCGCCGCCAAGCTCGCGGTTGCGGCCGGGGACAACCCGGGCAGGCTGCGCTCCGAGGCGTCGTTCGCGGCGATATGCGGTGCCTGCCCCATCCCCGCCTCGAGCGGCAAGACCGTGAGGCACAGGCTCAACAGGGGCGGCGACCGGCAGGCGAACAGCGCGCTGTACGAGATCGCGAGGCAGAGGGTCATGCGCGATCCCGAGACAGCCGAGTACGCCGAGAGGGCCAGGGGGCGGGGAAAGAGCGACAGGGAGGTCATGAGGTGCCTCAAGCGCTACGTGGCCAGGGAGGCGTACCGGGCGCTGATGCACCCGCACGAGGTCAGGAGGCCCGAGGACGCGTCGGCGCTCGTGGCGGCCAGGCGCGCGGCGAAGGTCAGCCAGGTGAGGGCGGCGTCCATATTGGGAACCAGCGAGAAGTACATCTCGATGCTGGAGAGGGGCCAAAGGGAGTTCAAGCCCATAAGGAGGGCCTACGAGGCCTGGGTCGAGGCGGGGCTCCCGCTCGATTGGGACAGGCAGGCCTTCGAGGCCGAGCGAAAAATGGATTCTAAAAAAGACCTTGCCATATAGGAGCGTCAGACCAGAAAACCCCCTTATCCGCGGCTCCGAAGGAGCAGGATAAGGGGGTTTCCATGGTCGAGGACGTTCTGAAAACTAAGTCCAGCGCGGGCCCGGACGATAACAACCGACTACAGGTCGATGTGCGATTCCTTGATCGGGAACGGCTCCGCGAAGTGGCAGGCGCAGCAGTGGCCCGGTGCGACTTCCTTAAACTCGGGAAGCTTCTCAGAGCAGATGCCCTGCGCGATCGGGCAGCGCGTGTGGAAACGGCAGCCGGTCGGCGGATCCAGCGGCGACGGCGGGTCGCCAGCGAGGATGATGCGCTTGCGGGTCTTCTGGATATCAGGATCGGGAACCGGCACGGCAGACAGCAGCGACTGCGTGTACGGATGGTGAGGCTCGCTGTAGAGCGTCTTCCAGTCCGAAACCTCGACCATCTTACCCAGATACATAACGGCAACGCGATCGGAGATGTGCTGCACGACGGACAAGTCGTGGGCGATAAACAGATATGCGGTACCGAACTTGTCCTGGAGCTCCTTCAGTAGGTTCAGAACCTGGGCCTGAATGGACACATCCAGAGCGGAAACCGGCTCGTCGCAGATAATCAGCTTGGGCTTCAGCGCAAAAGCGCGGGCAATGCCGACACGCTGACGCTGACCGCCGGAGAACTCATGCGGATAGCGGTTGATGTGCTCGGGGTTCAGTCCAACGACGTCGAGAAGCTCGCGGACGCGCTCAATGCGCTCCTCCTTGGTACCCACGCCATGAATGGTCATGGGCTCGGAGACAATCTCTCCGATGGTCATACGAGGGTTGAGCGAAGCATAAGGATCCTGGAAGATAAACTGCATCTCGCGACGCATGTCCTTGATCTCATGCTTGCTCATCTCGGCAACATCTTTGCCCTGGAAGAACACCTTACCGGCGGTCGGCTTGGTCAGGCGCATGATGGTGCGGCCCGTGGTGGACTTACCGCAACCAGACTCGCCGACCAGGCCAAAGGTCTCGCCCGGATAAATCTCGAACGAAATGTCATTCACAGCAGAGACGACACGCTTGGAGAAGCGCTTGGCGAACATGCCGGACTCAGCGGGAAACTCCTTAGAGAGGTGCTCGACCTTCAGGAGCGGAGTACGCTCGTTGGTATCTGCCATTACGCCTCGCCTCCCTTCTTGGAATCCTTGCGCGTACGGGACGTCTCAGGAGCGTTCTTGAGGAACTCGGGGTCACCGGAGTAGTGGCATGCAGAGTAATGACCAGACTCAGTGACAACGCGCTCGGGGCGCTGCTTGCGGCACTTATCGGTCGCATAGGGACAACGAGGCGAGAACACGCAGCCCTCGGGCAGGTTCATGAGCGAAGGCGGGTTGCCGTGAATCGGCGTAAGCGGCTTCTTCTCTTCGATGGCCTGCTCCGGGATGGAGCGGATAAGGCCCCAGGTGTAGGGGTGGCGGCTCTCGTAGAAGATTTCCTCAGCAGTACCGAACTCGACGGGACGGCCGGCGTACATAACCATGATCTTGTCGGCCATGTCGGCGACGACGCCCAGGTCATGGGTAATCATGATGATGGCGTTGCCGTTCTTCTCCTGCATTTCCTGCATGAGCTCGATAATCTGAGCCTGAATGGTAACGTCCAGAGCCGTCGTGGGCTCGTCGGCAATCAGAATATCGGGATCGCAGGCAAGAGCCATGGCAATCATGACGCGCTGACGCATACCGCCAGAGAACTGGTGCGGATACTCATTGACGCGCTTCTCGGGCTCGGGAATGCCAACGAGGTCCAAAAGCTCGGTGGCGCGCTTGAGCGCCTCCTGCTTGGAGTAGCCACGGTGCAGACGAAGGCCCTCGCCCACCTGCTTGCCGATCTTATAGACCGGGTTCAAGGAGGTCATAGGATCCTGGAAGATCATCGCGATATCGTTGCCGCGAATGTGCTGCATCTCTTCCTCGGTCATCTCGAGGATGGAGCGGCCGCGATAGCGAACGTCACCGCCCTCGATCTTTCCCGGAGGCATCGAGATAAGGCCCATGATGGTCATGGCGGTCACGGACTTACCGGAGCCGGATTCACCGACGACTCCCAGGGTCTCGCCGCGATCGAGCGTGTAGGAGACACCGTCGACAGCGCGAACGACGCCATCCTCGGTGTGGAAATACATCTTAAGGTCATCGACCTCGAGCAGATGCTGGCCCTCAGGAACCGGCTGGTCCTTCAGGTCCACATAGTTCTTGTTCTTCTTCATCCTTATGCGTCCTTCATCTTGACGTCGAGGGCGTCGCGCAGACCATCACCCAACAGGGTGAAGGCGAGCACCGTCGAGAGAATTGCCAGACCGGGCATGATCATCATCCAGGGAGCGGTCAGAAGATACTGCTGACCGTCCTGAATCATGGAGCCCCACGAAGGCGTAGGCGGAATAACGCCCATGCCGAGGAAGGACAGAGCAGACTCGGTCAGGATGGCGCCACCAATGTTCATGGTCGCGTAGACCACAATGGAGGCGACGGAGTTCGGGAAGATGTGACGCACGACGATACGAGCATCGGATGCACCCATCGCGCGCGCAGCATCAACATAGTCGTTTTCCTTGACGGTCAAGATCGCAGAGCGGAAGACGCGCGCAATCGAAGGCCAGCCGAGAATACCGATGGCGATAAAGACGTTCTGAAGACCGCGGCCGATAACGGCGATCATGGCGACAACGAACAGCACGTACGGGAACGCCAGGAAGATGTCCGCACAGCGCATGATGATCGTATCCCAGATGCCGCCGTAGAAACCCGCCAGAGCACCCATGACCAGACCGATCAGCGTGGAGATCGCGGTTGCCATAATGCCGACGGACAGCGAAACGCGCGCACCGTAGATAACGCGGACGAGAATGTCACGACCAAGGGCGTCGGTGCCAAACGGGTGCTCTGCACACGGAGCCAGCAGCGACGTCTGAGCCATGGTGGTCGAGTCGGAAGCCGTCGGCGAACCGAGCCAGGGCTTAGCCCATAGATCTGCGGTCAGTGCAACCACAACGACGATGATGATCCAGCAGACACCGATAACGGCGAGCTTGTTCTTACGAAGACGCTTAAAAGCGTCGCCCCACAGCGTGCGGGACTTGGCGGGAGCAGATGCGGCCTTGGTGGCGGTAGCCTGCTCCTGAGACTGAGAATCAGTTTCCTGCATGAGACGTACCTCCCTTAGGCCTTATCCGACGGACCGCCAAGGCGGATGCGCGGGTCGAGGAATGCATAGCTAATGTCGACGAGCAGGTTAATCACCATGACGACGACAACGATGAGCGTAACGCCGCCCATAACGATGGGCCAGTCACGCATGCTAATGGCGCGATAGACCTCATAGCCGATACCGGGCCAGTTAAAGACCGTCTCGGTCAGGATGGCGCCCGAAAGCATGCCACCAAAGTCGACACCAATATAGGTAACGACGGGGATGAGTGCATTCTTAAGCGCATGCTTGACGATGATCGCGCGATTGGAGAGACCCTTCGCCTTTGCCGTACGGATGTAATCCTGGTTCATGACGTCAAGCAGCTGCGAGCGCATAATGCGGGCGGCATAAGCGGTCGAAACCGAAGCCAGCGTAATGGTCGGAAGCACATAGTGCATCCAATCCTGATACTGAGAGCTGGAACCGCCGGCACCCGAAATCGGCATGGAGAATGCACCGCCCGTGGCGTCCTTGAGAATGACGCCAAAGAACAGCTGCAGCAACATACCGAGCCAGAAAGCCGGGACGGCAACGAGAACCGACGTGGTGAGCGTTACCAAAATATCCCAGAAGGAATAACGCTTAACCGCCGAAATGATACCCGCACCGATACCCATGATTGCCTCGAGCACGATGGCGCACGCGGCAAGTTTGACCGTATACGGATACTTCTGGGCAAAGATTTCCGTAACCGGCAGCTTGCGCTGATACGAATTGCCCAGATCGCCATGAAGCAGGCCGTTCATGTAATACAAGTAACGGTCCACGAGCGACGTTTGAACGGGGTCGCCGTTCTCATCAAGGATCGCGTTGCCGTCCTCGTCCGACTGGACCAGGTGATAGCGGACGCGAAGCTGAAGCTCCACCTCGGGGGACAGAGCCTTGTCTCCACCGATCAGCTTGATCGGATCTCCCGGCACGATATTCTGGAGGGCGAACAGAATCAGCGTAACGCCCAAAAACACCGGGATGAACTGAAGCACACGTTTAACGATGTACTTACCCATACCACTCCCCTATCTAGGGATTAACCTAAATGGGATGCCGATCGCCAGACCGGCATCCCAAAATTACCATCAGCCAGTTTACCCCAGGTTAGGGAGAACTGTATGTTTCCCATGAGGTCTACGTAAATACTTGACCCTCACGGAAGCTGCAAACTCTTAGACGAGCTCAGCGGTACCCAGCTCGGCATGCTTCTGCGGATCGACATAGAGGTGCTTGATGCGATCGGAGCCGACGATGGTGTGCGTGTAGAACATAATCGGGATGACCGGGCAGTCCGCAGCGACCATTGCGTCGGCCTCCTGCATCTTAGCGACGCGCTCCTCGTCGTCAACAATAGTACGAGCCTCGTCGACCTTGGCGTCGAACTCGGGGTTGTTGTAACCAGAGCGGTTATCGCCACCGAGGGAGTCGGAGTGGAACAGCGGATACAGGAAGTTGTCCATGATCGGGTAGTCGGCAATCCAACCCAGACGACCGAACTGATAGTTAAAGTTCTGATACTGCTCGAGCAGGGCAGACCACTCAGGGGTATCGGAGACAGCGGTAACGCCAACCTTGGCGAGGTCGCCGATGATGGACTCCATGATCTCCTTGTGACCGCCGTCCTGGTTGTAGGAAAGGGTCACGCTAATGCCACGATCCCCGTTAGCGCCAGCGGGAGCAACCTTGTCGAGGTACTCGTTAGCCTTGTCGACATCGTAGGCGCAGAACTCCCATGCGCCCTCCTTGTAGCCATCGATGCCCGGAGGAACAATGCCGTCGGCAGGGGTACGGGTACCCTTATAGATGGTCTTGCAGATGGCCTCACGGTTGATGGCCAGGGAGATACCCCTGCGCAGGTCGGCGTTGTTGAACGGCTCGGCCGTGGTGTTGCAGGTCAGATAGTACGTGGAAGGCTCGGCGCCGAGCAGCATGCGCTCGCCGTCACCCATGGTGTAGCCGTCCTTGGACACGCCGCGATCCTTCTTGGCGGCATCGATCTGAGCGACGGGAACGTCGCAGACATCGAGGTTACCGGCCTGGAACTCCTTGTAAGCAGTCTCCATGTCCTTGATGACCTGGAAGTGGATGCCATCGATCTTGGCCTTGTCGCCATAGTAATCGTCGAACTTCTTGAGGTTGATCTCCTGACCATCCTCCCACTTGCCGTCCATCATGAACGGGCCGTTACCGACCGGTGCAAGATAGAAGCTCTTGGCATCGGACTCGGCGCACTCGGGAACCGGGGCCAGAGCCGGGTGAGAGGCGACGAAGGGGAAGTCGGCGTAAGCGGAAGACAGCTTAACGACGAGGGTCTCATCGTCGGGGCAGGTAACACCGCTGAGCTCGGTGGCGTTACCGGCAAGCAGGTCGTCATAGCCCTCGACCATGGAAAGGTGATAGGAGACCTCGGAAGGGCCGTACTCGGTAGCGATGGCCGACTTGGTGTTGACCAGACGCTCCCAACCGAGCTTGAAGGACTTGGAGGTAACGTCGTCACCGTTGTGGAACTTGGCCTTCTTGATCTTGAAGGTGAACTCGGTGGCGTCGTCGTTGGCCTCGAAGGACTCGCAAGCCAGCGGAACGATCTCGCCATTCTCGGCGTCATAAGAGGTCAGAGCGTCAAAGAGCTGGTACTCGACCTGAGTGCCCTGGTCCTCCTGGACATTGTAGGGGTCGATGCAGACCGGGTTGTTGATGTAGAAGTTCAGCGTCGAACCGGACTCAGAACCGGAAGCGTCGCCACCCTTCTTGCCGCATGCGGCAAGAAAAGCCATGGAGCTCGCAGCAAGGGTGCCGCCAACAAAGGCGCGACGACCCATAACGGGCTGGTGGAACATAGAATCAGCCATGCCATCCTCCTTATGAGATAGGACAAAGAAATGTTCAGTCGGACACATGTCGAAACAATCCGATCCGAACCATCAAAACGCCGCCCGCTGCTATGGCTGGTTATGCACAACGGACCAACGTTTTGCAATACAGTAGCGCATTTTATACACAATTTGGGGCTAATTCCGGTTAACGGTCGAGAATTTCTTTAGTTGGGCGAAGTATGTGAGGATATTTTGACTCTGTTACAAATATGTAAACAAAAAGGGTCCCGCACTTACGGGACCCTTTTTGAATATTTATGCGGCTCGTGCTTAGTAGCCGACGATGCCCTGCGGGAAGAAGAACATGCACAGCACGACGCACACGGCAAACACGACAGCCATGATGACGGTCAGGCGGTCGAGGTTCTGCTCCATGACGCCCGTGGCAGAGCTGGAGTTATACAGCGAGCTAGCGATCATATCCGAAACGCCGGTGCCCTTACCGGAATGCATCAGGACGAGAATCGTCAGCGCCACGGCAGAGACAGCCCAAACGACAAACAGAAGAATCTGGAACGGACCCATAGATAAGCTCCTTAATAGAACAGTTTAAACTCCAGTACTGTACCACAATCCCCCGCTCTCCCCTACCTGCCACTCAAGGACGGGGTGGAAATGGCAGAAATACCAAAAAGGGGGTTGTCCGGTTGTGGACAACCCCCTTACTAGAAAACGGTATTTGTTTTCTCTTAGGCCTCGGTGGCGAGCACGCGACCCGTCATCTCGGCGGAAGGCTCAATACCAGCCATGGTGAGCATGGTCGGAGCGATATCGGAAAGACGGCCGTCCTCGATACCGGTGAGCTTGGCCTTCTCATCAACGATGATGAACGGCACACGGTTGGTGGTGTGAGCCGTGAACGGATGCTTGGAACCGTCGGAAGCAACGTCAAACATGTGGTCGGCGTTGCCGTGGTCGGCGGTGATCAGCGCAAAGCCACCCTTGGCGAGAATCGCCGGGACAACCTTGGACAGGGCATCGTCAACAGCCTCGACGGCCTTAACGGCGGCGTCGAAGACACCGGTGTGACCAACCATGTCGCAGTTCGCGAAGTTCACGATGTAGAAATCAGCGCGATCCTCGTTGATGGCGGCGACAAGCTTCTCGGTAACCTCGGGAGCGCTCATCTCAGGCTGCAGATCGTAGGTAGCGACCTTGGGGGAAGCGACGAGCACGCGCTCCTCGCCCTCCTTGGGCTCCTCGATGCCGCCGTTGAGGAAGAACGTCACGTGGGCGTACTTCTCGGTCTCGGCGGTGTGCAGCTGCTTCAGGCCATTGGCGGCGATAACGTCGGCCAGGACGTTCTCGGGGAACGTCTTGGGGAAGGCGACCTCAACGTCAAACGTCGGATCGTACTCGGTCATCGTCACAAAGTGCGAAAGCTTGATCTGCTCGCGCTCAAAGCCGTCGAACTCCTTGTCCGTGAACACGCGGGTCATCTGACGAGCGCGGTCGGGACGGAAGTTGAAGAAGATGGCCGCGTCGCCCTCGTGGATGCCCTCGTTATGGGCAGCGAAGGGCTCGACGAACTCGTCGCCGCGCGGATCCTTCTCATAGTAGGCCTTGATACCGGCAACGGGGTCGGTATCGGCATCGGACGCGTTGACCATGACGTCGTAGGCGCGCTGGATGCGCTCCCAACGATTATCGCGGTCCATGGCCCAATAACGGCCCGAGACGGTGGCAACGCGAGCGTCGCAACCGGTCTCCTCGGAGATCTTAGCCAGGAAGGCGCAGAACTCGCTCATGTAGCCGGCACCGGACTGCGGGTCAACGTCGCGGCCATCCATGAAGGCGTGGACGCGAACGGTCTTGACACCGTGCTCGGCAGCCATCTTGACCAGAGCCTCGACGTGGTTCATGTGAGAATGAACACCGCCAGGGCTCATAAGGCCCATGAGGTGGAGAGTCTTACCGTCAGCCTTGACATCGTCCATAGCCTTGACGAAAACCTCGTTCTTGGCGATGGAGCCGTCCTTGATGGCATTGTTGATGCGCGAAAGCTCCTGGAACACGATGCGGCCGGCACCGATGTTGAGGTGACCCACCTCGGAGTTACCCATCTGGCCGTCGGGAAGGCCCACGTCCTCGCCCGAAGCACCGAGCGTGGTGTGGGGGTACTTCTCGTACAGGCCATCAAGGAAGGGCGTCTTGGCAGCGGCGACGGCGTTCTCGCCATCGGCCGGAGCAAGGCCGCAGCCATCCATGATAATCAGGAGTGCAGGAAGATGACGTTGTGCCATATGTCCTACTCGCCTGCCTTGACGACCATAGAGGCGAAGTCGGCAGCCTTGAGCGAAGCACCGCCCACGAGGGCGCCGTCAACGTCGGGCTTGGCGACGAGCTCGGCGATGTTGCCGGGCTTGGCGGAACCGCCATACAGCACGCGGATGCCGTTAGCGAGCTCCTCGCCGAACATCTCCTTGAGGGTCTCACGGATAGCACCGCAGACCTCCTGAGCGTCCTCGGCGGTAGCGGTCTTGCCGGTGCCGATGGCCCAGATGGGCTCGTAGGCGACGACGACCTGCTTGGGGCAGGTGATCTCAAGACCAGCAAGGCCGGCCTTGACCTGGTTCACGACGTGCTCGACATAGGTGCCAGCCTCGCGGACCTCGAGGGACTCGCCGCAGCAGAAGACGGGAACAAGACCGGCGGCAACGAGAGCCTTGGCCTTCTTGTTCTGGTCCTCGTCGGTCTCGTGGAAGTAGTCGCGACGCTCGGAGTGACCGATGATGCAGTAGGTGCAGCCAGCGGACTTGAGCATGTCGCAAGAGGACTCACCGGTGAAGGCACCCTTGGCCTCCCAGTACACGTTCTGTGCACCGAGGGCGATGGGGGCAGCCTGAATGCGGTCATGAACCGTGGTGATGTCGATGGTCGGAGGGCAGACGAGCACCTCGACGCCAGCCGGAACCTCGGGCAGAGCCTGAGCCAGCTCGTCGGCGAGTTTGGCGGCCTCGGCGACGTCGTTGTTCATCTTCCAGTTACCAGCGATGAGAAGGGTGCGATTAGGCATCGAGAAGCGCCTCCACTCCGGGCAGGGCCTTACCCTCGACGAGCTCCATGGAAGCGCCACCACCGGTGGAGATCCAGCTCATCTTGTCGGCCAGGTTGAACTTGTTGACAGCCGCGACAGAGTCGCCACCGCCGATGATCGAGGTGCAGTCGGCCTCGGCGACAGCCTCGGCGATAGCCTGGGTGCCGTGAGCGAAGTTGTCGAACTCGAAGACGCCCATGGGGCCATTCCAGAACACAGTCTTGGCGCCCTTGACGGCCTCGGCGTAGAGCTCCTCGGTCTTAGGACCGATGTCCATGCCCTCGCGGTCGTCAGGGATAGCGTCGGAAGCAACAACCTCGGGGACAGCGTCCTCGCCAAAGTGATCGGCAACACGGTTGTCGATGGGGAGCAGGATCTTGACGCCCTTCTCCTCAGCCTTCTTGAGCATCTCGCCGGCGCGCTCGACCCAGTCCTCTTCCTTGAGGGACTGACCGACGGACAGGCCCTGAGCCAGGAAGAAGGTGTAGGCCATGCCGCCACCGATGATCAGGGTGTCAGCAGAGTCGATGAGGTGATCGAGAACACCGATCTTGGAGGAAACCTTGGAACCGCCGACGATAGCGACGAAGGGACGCTCGGGCTCGGCGAAGATACCGGTCAGCGTATCGACCTCCTTCTCGAGAAGGAAGCCGGCGACTGCGGGCAGGTAAGCGGCGGGGCCCACGACGGAACCCTGGGCGCGGTGAGCGGTGCCGAAGGCATCGAGAACGAAGACGTCACCATAGGAAGCGAGCTTCTTGGCGATCTCGGGGTCGTTCTTCTTCTCACGCTTATCGAAGCGGACGTTCTCGAGAACGAGAACCTTGCCCGGCTCAACGGCAGCGACAGCCTCGGCAGCCTTCTCGCCGTAAGTGTCGGCGACAAAGGCAACGTCGAGACCAGAGAGCTCGGCGAGCTTCTTGGCGACGGGCTCGAGGGACAGCTCGGGCTGGAAGCCGGTGCCATCAGGACGGCCGAGGTGGCTCATGAGGATGACGCGAGCGTTGTGCTCAACGAGATAGTTGATGGTGGGCAGGGCAGCCTTGATACGGGTGGTGTCGCCAACGACGCCATCCTTGATAGGCACGTTAAAGTCAACGCGGACGAGAACGCGCTTGCCGTCGACATCGATGTCGCGGACGGTCTTCTTGGTAAAGGCCATGTTTGCTTCTACCTTTCGTACGTGTCTGCCTCCCATTACGGCAGACGATTTCTTATAAAAAGGGCGCGACCCTAGGGTGTAAGCCCTATAAGGCCGCGCCCTTCTTTAGACGCTCAACGAGCTATTCGCTAAAAGCTAAATTAAGCAACGAACTTCTCGAAGTACTTGATGGTGCGGACCATCTGAGAGGTGTAGGAGTTCTCGTTGTCGTACCAAGAGGTGACCTGAACGAGGGTCTGGCCGTTGCCGAGGTCAGAGCACATGGTCTGAGTGGCGTCGAAGATGGAGCCGTGGGTCTCGCCGATGATGTCGGTGGAGACGATGTCGTCCTCGTTGTAACCGAAGGTCTCGGAGATGGTGGCAGCGTAGGCCTTCATAGCAGCGTTGACCTCGTCGACGGTGACCTTCTTGTCAACGACAGCGTAGAGGTTGGTGATGGAGCCGGTCGGCGTCGGGACGCGCTGGGCGGCACCGATGAGCTTACCGTTGAGCTCGGGGAGAACCAGGCCGATAGCCTTGGCAGCACCGGTGGTGTTGGGGACGATGTTGACGGCGCAGGCGCGGCTACGACGCTTGTTGCCCTTGCGCTGCGGGCCGTCGAGCGGCATCTGGTCGCCAGTCCAGGCGTGAATGGTGGTCATGATGCCGGACACGATGGGAGCGAAGTCGTTCAGACCCTTGGCCATCGGGGCGAGGCAGTTGGTGGTGCAGGAAGCAGCGGAGATGATGTTGTCCTCAGCGGTCAGCGTTTCATGGTTGACGTTGTACACGATGGTGGGCAGATCGCTGCCGGCCGGAGCGGAGATGACGACCTTCTTGGCGCCAGCGTTGATGTGGGCCTGAGCCTTAGCCTTGCTGGTGTAGAAGCCGGTGCACTCGAGAACGACGTCGACGTCGAGGTCGCCCCAAGGCAGGTTGTTGGCGTCGGCCTCCTTGTAGATCTTGATCTCCTTGCCGTCAACGGTGATGGAATCCTCGCCAGCAACGACCTCGTGATCGCGAGCGTAGTTGCCCTGCGTGGAGTCGTACTTCAGCAGGTAAGCGAGCATATCGGGAGAGGTGAGGTCGTTGATAGCGACGATCTCGGAGCCCTCATGACCGAACATCTGACGGAAGGCCAGACGACCGATGCGACCGAAGCCGTTAATAGCAACCTTTACTGCCATTGTGTCTCCTTTCGTAAGGCCCCCGCAAGCTACAGCGCCTGCCGTTGAGGCCCACAAACTAACCACTCGCCTAATATACCTTTTTTTTGACTTGAATTTCACGAGAATGCTCGAAATTGAAAATCAAATTTGCGTTAAAACGCTTTAAAGAATAAAATAGCAGCTAAATCCGTATATAAGTCGATACTTTAACCTACCTGTTTGCTTCAATGAGCTTTTCAAGCCGTAAAACACGATGGTAGAGGGCCGACTTCGACAAGGGAGGGTCAGCCATCTCCCCTAAATCACGCAGCGAAAGATCGGGATAGCGCTCGCGCAGGTCGCAAAAGACCGCCAAGGCATCCGGAAGCGCATCGCGAAGGCCTCGCTGCTCGAGCTCATCGATAAGCGCAAGCTGATGCTGGGCGGCACCCGCACTTCTGGTCTGGTTGGCGAGCTCGGCGTTCACGCGACGGTTCACATCGTTCTTAACCAACTTGACCGCGCGCGCCTCCTCAATCTCGGCAACGCTGCGCTTGGCGCCAATCAGCTTTAATAGATGCTCGATTTCCTCGGCGCTCTTAATGTACACGGCATATGACCCCCGCCGTGCATTAACACGAGCATGGACCCCAATCTGCTCCAACAGATCGCAAAGCCCCTTGGCATATTGCTCGCCCTGCACAGCGATCTCCAAATGAAAATCGCCGCGTGGATCGGCCACGAAGCCGCCCGCGATGAGCGCGCCGCGGATATAGGCAAGTCTACAGCAAGGACGGGCAACGATATGTCGGGGTACGCCGGCGACAAGTCCTCCCCTACGGTCGAGGATACCCAGCAGAACCAAGGCCTTATCCAGGTCTGGCTGATCAGGCAAGGTGATGAGGTAGTTTCGAACCTTATGCAATACAGATTTACGGACGGTGAACTCCGTTTTGAGCTTAAGGATACGATGCGTCAGCGTGATCATCGTGCGCGCGACGGCTCCCGTCTCAGTCGCAACCGTCAAACGATACCGCCCGGAGCCGGCCAGCGAAAGTGTACCGCTCACACGCGTCAGGGCGGCAAGCGTCGACAAATCGCAGTATTCACATTCGGGTTCGCAGCGCGCGAGTTCGTCACGCACCTCGGCGGTAAACGACATGCAGGCCTATGCTTTCGTGTTGGCGCGCGACAGGTCGCGGTGGGAAATGCTCACGTGATATTGAGCGCCTTCCAAATAACGTGCCGTGGCCTCGGCGATGGCAACGCTGCGGTGTTGACCGCCCGTGCAGCCGATGGCAATAGAAAGCTGTGGCTTGCCCTCCGCGATATAGCCCGGCATCACCGTATCGAGCAGCTGCGTCCAAGCTTTCCAGAACTCCTGGGTCTTGGGATGGTCCAGAACAAAGTCGGAGACCTTCTTATCGAGACCGGTCATGGTGCGCATCTCGGGATCGTAGAACGGATTGGGCAGGAAGCGAACGTCGATCATAATGTCCGCCTCAACGGGCATACCGTGCTTAAAGCCAAACGAGAACACGTGAACGTCCATGAGCTGCTGGTCGGACAACTCGGAGAACGCCATGCGCAATTTGTTGCGCAGGGCAGAGGTACGCAGGCGGCTCGTGTCGATGATCATATCGGCTCGGTCGCGCACACCCTGCAGCTGCAGGCGCTCGCGCTGAATCGCATCGGCCGTAGTCTCCCCCGGCTTGGCAATGGGATGGCGGCGGCGGTTTTCGCTATAACGACGGATCAGCACCTCGTCAGAGGCCTCGAGAAACACGATGTCACAGCTCATCTCGCGCTCCTCGAGTGCGGCAACGGCATCGAGCAGCTCATCGAACAAGCCCTGGCTGCGCAGGTCACAGGTGACGGCGAGATGCCTGCCCACGCCCGTATTGATGCCGACGAGCTCGGCAAGC
>CAJLAV010000051.1:0-14438 GCA_905204735.1 uncultured Collinsella sp.
CTGCGGCAGCGGCATCAGCGACCAGGCGAACCCACCCACGAGCTGCGTGGCGAGCGGGCAGAAGATGCCCGCGAGCATGCCGAGCCGCGCCGTGAGGAAGAGCCCTGCGGGGATCATCCACGCCGCGGCCACCGTGTTGGCGAGCGCGCAGAGGAGCATCGTGAGCGTGCCCGCGGCCGTGAGGCCCTGCGAGGAGAACGCCGAGCCCGCGAGGTAGATGCCGAAGACCACGAGGTTCGAGAGCGTGCAGAGCGCGAGGCACCAGAGCGCCTTGGCCCACCAGGCGCGCCCGAGCGGGAAGCCCAGGCCCAGAAGCCCCCGCATCCGCGTGCGAGCGTCCGCCCGCGCGACGCACGCCACCACGAGTGAGAGAGACACGGGCAGGAAGAGCGCATACCAGTAGTTCCACGCGCTGAAGATCTGCACGCCCCGGTAGGGCATCGCGCCGAGCAGCGGCATCGGCAGCGCCATGAGCACGGCCAGGCGAACCGGTGCCGCGTGGCGCGACTTCAGGGCCTCGGCGCGCAGGCCCGCGAGCAGGCCGCCTTTCTCGCCCGTCATGCCGCCACCTCCCCGCGTGCTCGTCGCCCTTCCCGGCAGAAGCTCATGAAGAGTTCCTCGAGGTCCTGCCCGGGCCGAAGCGCATCCTCGTAGGCGAGGCGCCCTCCGCAGATGATGCCGATGGTGTCCGCCATCTGCTGCACCTCGGAGAGGATGTGGCTCGAGACGATCACCGTCGTGCCCGCCGCCGCGAAGCCGCGGATCTGGTCGCGCAGCTCCTCGATGCCGATGGGGTCGAGGCCGTTGGTGGGCTCGTCGAGCACGAGCAGGCGTGGCCGGGCGATCAGCGCCAGCGCGAGCCCCAGGCGCTGCCGCATGCCCATCGAGAAGCGCCCGGCGCGCTTCTTCCCAGTGTCTGCGAGGTCCACGGCGGCGAGCACCTCATCTATGCGGCTCTCGGGAAGGCCCAGCAGCGTGGTGCGCACGCGTAGGTTCTCGCGCGCGGTGAGGTTGGGGTAGAGCGGCGCCTCCTCGATGAGGCTGCCGATTGCGTAGAGGTCCTCGCGGCGCCAGGCGTGCCCGGCAAAGAGGATCTCCCCGGCCGTCGGCCGCAGCATCCCACAGATCATCTTGAGCGTTGTCGACTTGCCGGCGCCGTTGGGGCCGAGCAGCCCGTACACCTCGCCCTCGCGGATATGAAGGCTCACGTCGGCCACGGCATCCTGCGCCTGGTCGCCGCGGCCGAAGCGCTTGGTGAGCCCGCGCGTCTCGAGCATGTAACCCATGGGTTCGTCCTTTCTCTTCCGGGCGCGCGGGCCGAGTCGCCGTGCCCGCGCGCCTTACCTTTCGGGTTCACCATCCATGGTGGGGCGCGTTTCTAACGAAGCCGTAACGGCCGTTGGGCTCTTTTGGCGCCAGCCCTTCTCGACCCGTACGCCACTCATGGTATGTTTATCGCGATAACAAGGACGGAGGTGCCCGTGGCACGCAATAAGTACCTGGAGGAGACGGTCGAGAAGATCAGGGGTGACGGCCCGGCGAGTGTTATTTTGCGAGCTAGGCGCATCGAAAGCGACCTTTCGTGGTATAAACTACTTGCCGGAAGCCGCGGCTTTCAGAGTACGGCTTACGTGTACGTTTAACCTCCGTGGGCGACGGGGTGCCGCAAGGCGTAGAATATCGCCCACCTGTAGGGGCCTGCAGCGATGCGGGCCCCGCTTCGTATGAAGGGGGCGTAACCGATGAAGATCGTATCCATCTCCCAGGACTTCTTCGACCTCGTCGATGGCGACCGCGAGCTCATGCTTAAGCACAATCGCCCCTGCATCGTGGTGGTGAGGCTACGTTTCCGCGGGAAGCGCAGGGACTTCGCCGTGCCGCTGCGTTCCAACATCGCCCCTAACGTGCCCAAAGACCAGTACTTTGCGTTGCCACCCCGCCCCACGACGCGCCCCGGCTGCCGCCACGGCATCCACTACATCAAGATGTTCCCCATAACCAAGGCCTACCAGCGCCGCTTCAGGACCGAGGGCTCGGCCTACTACGAGACGCTCCAGCGCATCATCGATGGCAACACCAAACGCATTGTCTCCGAATGCCAGGCGTACCTTGACCTCTATGAGCGCGAGGGAAGGTCCTGCTTTGCCGTCGACATCGATCGCATCGTGGGCCTGCTGGAAGGCGAGAAGTAGGGCACCTCGGCTCAGTCTCGAGCCATGCGGAGTCGCTCCGCATTTTTGAACGCCGCGTGTGCGTCCTAAATACTTGAGAAACAAGCTGTGAAGTGCGGTGGCGCGCCCGTGCCCGTGCATAGCCGTCACCATCAGCGTCTACGCGGTGTCGGCTTCAAGTGGAACTGGCGCCGCTGCTGTATATGGTTTGCCTTGCTGCAAATGGCAATCAATGCCCACGATGCTTCTGCTTGCGCTTCAGCTTTCGCTGCTCGAAGCCGCGCATCAGCCTCTTCCGCGCGGCGTCGGCTTCTTGCATGAGCTGACTCCTGTTTCATCGCTTCTCTCTGTGCTGCGAGCGCCTGCTGCGCCTTGGTGCTCATCGCGGGCCGCTTAAGGGCTTTCGCCGCCTCACGGGCGCGCCGTTTGGGGTTCTTCGCGGGCTTGTTTGTTTCAATGGCCTTGTCGCCGAAGAACGAGAGCTTCTCCCATTCGCTTGTAACGAATCGCAGGATCTCCTCATCGGACGGCTCCGCGCCGAAGACGATGCGGGCGACGCCGTACTTTCCGCCCTCGACGTGCTCCGCCAGCCCGACCCAGAATTGACCGTCGTGATATACGGTCAGGGTGGACGACACGCTGATCTGCATGGCTGGTTCCTCCTTTATGTAGATGACCATGCAGAGAAGGGACAACCAAGGAGGCAGGTTACTGATGCGGACTCCCGCACGCCCACGACTACCCGACGGGGACTGTGTTTTCATCTCTGGTGCCCGCATTGTAGCACGCGCGGATTCACGATGTTGATTGCCGGCGCCTAGACGGAGATGAAGGCGGTTCGTCTAGGTCAAGCCGGTCGCTCGTTCATGAAGCGGCCGATTCCCTGAAAATAAAAGGCGCCCACGAGGACACCTACAGGCTATCTTCGAACTACTTGGTTGGGGCAGACGGAGGAAAAAAATAGGGCAGAATCGCTCTCACGATCCCGCCCCGCAAACCCGAGGGTTTCTAACTGGCTCCATTATTCCGGGCTTCTCAGTTCTGTCATTGACCCAGGTATCATCCGTCTCCTATAGCGAGTGAATATAAAAATAGGGCAGAGTCGCTTGCGCAAGTCCGCCCCTAAAACCGTGAAGGTTTTGCTATCTGCAGGCTATTCTACCAACCCGAGCGATTCTGTCAACCTGCGAAGGAACTCGAGCGCGGAGCGAGCTGCGGCGTCGGGCCCCTTGTCGGGCAGCGCCTCGGTTTCGCCGTCGGCCCTGGCGAACATCTCGGCGAGCTCGGATGCGGCGCGCGAGCGCGAGGAGCCCTCGGGTACCAAGCCGGAGTGCGCCACGAGCACGGTCGCGACCTCCTGCATGGCCGTATTCCCCATCCACTTCCTCCTGGTCGCCTTGGGAATCCCCACGGCGGCGACCCTTCGGGAGACGCCGCTGGACGCCGAGCCCCGGGCGGCGCCCCTCTCGGCGAAGCAGTTGATCAGGCACGAGCCGTGCGCGGCGCAGTTGCGGACGGACTTCACGCGCTTGAGGTCGTAGTGGGAGGCCTCGAGGCGCCTGTCGCCCCATCGCCTGGCGCAGAAGCGCACGAAGTCGATGAGGGTGCCGAACGAGGTGAGCTCAAGGAAGGCCCAGGCAGGCATGTCGCCGGAGTACTTCGCGTAGAGGCTCGAGCTGTAGGGGCTGCGGCCGCTCATCTTGAGCTCGCGCAGGCGGTACTCCCTGTTTGCAGTGGTAAGCGATGCCATGTAGTCGGCCACGATGGCGTAGCCGTCCTCTCCACGGTCCTCCATCTCGCGAAGCAGTGTCACCTTCTGGAAATGCTCGATGTCGAGCGTCATGCCGAGCAGGGCGTGGCGCAGCTCCTGGTCGAGCGCCGCGAGCAGGCGCAGCTGGCCGAAGTCGAGGTCTACGTAGCGGCCGTCGCGCGGGCCTCCCTCGTATTTCGAGAAGAGTTTGCGGTAGGATGCGAGCTTGAAGAAGTTGCACTTGTCGCGCAGGTAGTCCGCGGCCTCTTCCTCGGAACACAGTTCGAAGGCTACGCCCTTCTGCTTGAGGTGCTCTATCTGCTGCTCGATCGTGAGGATCGGCTTCCTATCGTGGGGTTCGGCCATGCTCGGTCTCCTGTCATTGATTTGAGAATCCTATTCTACCAGCATGTTTGCCCTGAATCCTGAAGGCCCGTTCGCCAACTCATAAGCAAGCCACCTGAGACTACTCACTTTGTTCACGAATGGCGAAGACCTGCGACCTGGGGTTTTGCAAATGGCGCGCAAGCCACCCGCGTTAATTCACTTGCGATTGCAGCTGGCGGCTTGCGGGCAAAAGGGCGGTTGAGTTTCAAAACGGGCGTTTTCGGCGCCATCGAGCATCCAAAGGCGACCCGCCGCGCACTTTGGGACAAAAACAAAAACTCAAAGCCCTGAGTTTGAAAAAAGTTTTTGAGGTTGTCCCAGCTTTTGTCCCCGAAGCCGACGAAACGCGACATCGCGTCATTCGGCGGCACGCGTTCCGTGTCGATGCCGAAAACTGGGTGTAACTGGAGTGACGGGACGGAAGAACCGACGCCATCGAGTGGGAATAGCGACTATTCCAAGTCAATAGTCGCAAACGGCTTGCAAGTTAAAAGGAGCCCCAATGGGACTCCTTTTTCATCTTCCAGAACGTCTATTTGCAAGGTGAAGCGCCTTACGACTCGTACCACCGCTTCTTCAAGCGCAACGCGGCGTTGACAAGCAGGATCAGCGCCGGAACCTCGATGAGGGGGCCGACTACGGCTGCGAAGGCCTGGCCGCTTGCAAGCCCGAAGGTGGCCGCAGCGACGGCGATGGTGAGCTCGAAGTTATTGCCAGTAGCGGTGAAGGCAACGGACGCCATCCTCTCGTAGTCCGCGCCAGCACGACGAGCCGGCCATGCGCTTGCAAAGAACGTCACGACGAAGTAGACGACCAGAGGCACTGCGATTCTCAGCACGTCCAGGGGCAGGCTTGAAATCATTTCGCCCTTCATGGAGAACATGATCACAATGGTGAACAACAGGGCCACCGGAGTGATCTTGGAGGTCTTTGGCAGAACCCTGGCACTGTACCCCTCCTCGCCAAAACGCCTGACGCCTATGAACCTGGTCAGCGCACCCGCAACCAGCGGGATGCCCAGGTAGATGAGGACGCTCTGGGCGATCTGCCATGCGGACACCTCGATCGACATGCCCGGGGCACCCAGCATAGGCGCCAATACCGACAGGAAGAGCCACGCCATGGGACCGTAGAACGCAATCTGGAAGACGGCGTTCACCGCGACAAGACCGGCAGCGTACTCGTTGGAGCCGCCGGCAAAGTCGTTCCACACCAGCACCATTGCGATGCAGCGCGCCAGCCCAATCATGATGATTCCCGCCATGTAGTCAGGCGCGTCGCGCAAGAACACCACGGCAAGGACAAGCATGAGCAAGGGGCAAAGCACCCAGTTGAGAACAAGAGACAGCACGATGAGGCGCTTGCTCTTGAACACCTTTGGCATCTCGCCGTAGCGGACCTTGGCCAGCGGTGAGTACATCATGAGGATGAGGCCTATCGCTATGGGAATGTTCGTCGTCCCGACGGTGAACGATCCTATGGCGTCGGCGAGCCAGGGGAACAGATATCCCGGGCAACGCCTGCGGCCATGGCTGTGAAGACCCAAAGCGTCAGATACCTGTCCCAGAGCCCCAAACTCCTCAATCCACCAGAGTTCATTTCCCTCACCTCAGGTACTCCATGACCTCGGCCGGGGTGAGTACCATGCCAGCGGACACGACCTTGCCGTCGACAACCAACGCGGGCAGGCTCATTGCGCCGTAGCTCATTACGCGGTCCATGTCGGTGACGTACTCAAGCTCCGCCTCGAGCCCCAGCTCGGCGATGGCCGCTTGGGCGTTATCGTTCAGCTCGTCGTGGCACTTCTTGCAGCCGGCCCCCAGCACCTTCACCTGGCGGGCGCCTCCGCAGCCGCAGGGCTCTGCCTTCATCTGCGGAGCGCCATCATTGCACGCGCAGGGAACGGCGGCCTTCTCTTCCTTCTTCTTTCCGAATCCGAACAATCCCATGACAATTTCTCCTTTCGACGCGCCCGCACCGTGCGGGCTCCTAACCGGTTAGAACAGCGGCTGCAGGAAGTTGAACACGTAGCCGCTTATGCACATGCCGACGATGCACAGCCCCACGAACGTCACCATTAGCTTCGGCTTGATGACGCGGGAGAGCATGGTCAGGCTGGGGATGGACAGCGTGGTGACGCTCATCATGAAGGCCAGCACCGTGCCCAGGCCCGTGCCCTTGTAGTACAGGGCCTCGGCGATGGGGATGGCGCCGAATGTGTCGGCGTAGATAGGCGCGCCGACGAGGGTGGCCAGCACCACGGCGAAGGGGTTGCCGTCGCCCAGGACCAGCTCGATCCACTCGGCGGGGATCCAGTTGTGGATGAAGGCGCCGATTCCCACGCCCAGCAGGATGTACGGGAACACCTTCTTGAACGTGCCCCAGGTCTCCTTGCGGGCATAGGCCAGGCGCTCGGCCACGGTCATGGACAGGAGCTCGGCGTCCGCCGGCGCGTCGCCGCGGACGAAGTCGGCCAGGTGCTCCTCCATGCCCATGCGCTGGATGATGGTGCCGCCGGCGATGGCGATGAGCAGGCCAACCACCGTGTAGGCAACGGCAACGCCCGGGCCGAAGATGCTCATGATCAGCACCAGGCTGCCCAGGTCCACCATGGGCGAGCTGATGAGGAAGCTGAAGGTGACGCCCAGGGGCAGGCCCGCGCGGGTGAACCCGATGAACAGCGGGATCGAGCTGCAGCTGCAGAACGGCGTCACCGTTCCCAGCAGTGCTCCCACCACATTTCCCCAGATGCCCTTGAAGCGGCCCATGATCTTGCGGCTGCGCTCGGGCGGGAAGTGGCTCTGGATGTAGCTGATGGCGAAGATGAGCACGCACAGCAGGATGACGATCTTCACCGTGTCATAGATGAAGAAGTGGAGCGTGCCGCCCCACTGGCCCGCTGCGTCAATGCCTAGCGCGCCCAGCAAGGCGGCGATCAGTTCGCTCAGCCACTGCATCTTCAGCACCTGGTCCAAGATGAACGTTCCGATGGACTCCATTGGGACTCCTTTCATATTGATGTATCGATATATATCTATGTTAAGACGACAATATAGGAGTCACATAGATATATGTCAATATATGAATTTACGTGATATACTGAAGCTGCCAGACAGACAGGAGGAAACCATGGACAACGAGAGCCTCGCGGCGGCGTTCAAGGCGCTGGGCGACCCCACGCGCCTGCGCATCTACCAGGCCATCAAGGACAAGGACGATATCTGCGCGTGCAAGATTCTTGAGCAGATGGACATCACCCAGCCCACCCTTTCCCACCATGTGAAGCAACTCTGCGCCGCCGGGCTGGTCAGCTGCCGCAAGGACGGCCGCTGGATGCACTACTCCGCCAATCGCGAGACGGCAGCCGTCCTTTCCGATTGGATATCCGGTTAGGCCGTGACCCAGCGTGACCCCAGAGAATGACCAAAATTGTATGGATATCCGTGACTCAAATTTGACCCCATGGATTTTCGGCAATTTTTGAGACTGGGTATAAATTGGGCGAACTAAAACAAACTGCGACAAACTGGAGCAAACTGGAGAGAGTTTTTAACTATAGGTTTGCAATTGTCGCTGGTGGCTTGCATGTGATGCCGCTTCAGATCACCTGAAAAGGGGAGGATTTGGCCGCTCTACCCTGCCCTTTTTGCTACTGGGACAAAAATGAAACTCAACACCCTTGAGTTTCATTTGAGTTTCTATTATCAGAGCAGTTTTGTCTCACTTTTGTGCCGTTGAGTATCGCCGTGTATCGCCACGTTCGTTTTCCGTATAAAATACGAGACGACATGGAAATGCCCGCACTTTCGATTCATAGAGTGGGAATAGGACGACAGGGTTCTGACCTGCGATTTTGAGTGCCGCACTATGCCGCTGAGTTTCGTTTCGTACGAGAGTCATGACAAAGCCACCAGCGACGGAGATGAGTAAAAGCGATTAAAGAGCCTCCGTTCCCTGCGTTGGGACGGAGGCTCTTTCTTTGCCGTTTTACTCCCTTGTCTCCGTTCGGGGATTATTTCTTGCTCATTTAGGGCTATTCGCGCTGAAAGATTTTGACTAGCTTGGTGTCCTTTATTTCGTAGACAATGTCTGCGACGTTCTCGACCAGCCTCTTATCGTGGGAGACGAACACTATCGTTCCGGCATAGGCGCTCATCATCTGCTCGAGGGCTTCGGCGCTCTTGATGTCCAGGTAATTTCCAGGCTCGTCCATGAGCAAGATGTTGTATCTGCCCAGCAGCATCTTCGCGAGTAGCAGCTTGATGACTTCGCCTCCCGAGAGAACGCCAACGTCCTTTGTCAGGTCGCGCGGTCCGATTCCCATAGAGGCGAGGATGCCTCGAATTTCGGTCATGCTGTACTCGCAACCATCCTGCATGAACGAGATCGCAGACTGACGGGCGTCGAACTTGTAGCCTGTTTGCTCGAAGTAACCGATCTCTGCCTTGGGAGAGATGTTGATACCGTCGGCGCGTCGAGCGATTGCCTTCAGCAGGCTGGTCTTTCCTGTACCGTTGCCACCGGTGATGGCCACTTTGGCACCGAGCGGTATCTCGAATTTCGCGTGGTCATAGAGCATGCAGTTGCCGAAGCTCAAGCTGAAATCGTCTGCCGAGATGGGAAATTTACTATGCAGTTCCAGGGCCTTGCTCTGGCGGAACCGCACGGCGCGAATGCTATCTGGGGCCTCAATCCCTTCGAGCGCTTCGAGGCGCTTCTCCATGTCCTTAGCCGCCTGGTACATCCTCTTCTGTTTGGTGCCGGTTGCTTTCTGATGCCCCAATCGACCTGCATACTCGTTGCTTTTTTTCGCAGCCTTCCGCTTGGCGTCGACCTGCCGTGCTTTTTTCCGTTGTTTTTCGATGGCGGCTTCGAGGCGATCGCGCTCGCGCATCGCCTCTTCGTATCGAGTCGCCTGAGCTTTGCGCTCTTCTTCTTTCTGTCGCAGATAGTCGGAGTAGTCACCCCAGAATTCGGAAATACCGCCGTCTTTGAGCTCCCAGATCTTGTCTACCACCTGGTCGAGAAAATGACGGTCATGGCTCACGATGAGCAGAGCCCCATCAAATGCCTTGAGTTGTCCGACGAGAAGGCGGATGCCGTCTTGGTCGAGGTGGCTCGTAGGCTCGTCGGCGAAGATCGCGCTTGCATGCTGGGAGAGTGCAGAGGCAATCTTGGCGCGTGTTTCCTCCCCGCCGCTCATCGTCTCCTGCGCCACTCCGGCGACGTTGAGACGGGAGAGCATCTCACCACTGTCCTGAGCCGCATCAAGGTCGAGTTCATCGAGTTGGCCGATGAGGGCAATGCTGCCGAAGCGCCTGACGTCGGCGTCCGCAATGGTAAGATTGCCGCTCAGAATTTTAAGCAGGCTGGTTTTGCCTGCGCCATTGTCTCCCACCAAGCCGATGCGATCGTAGGAGTAGATTTCCAACTCTTCGATATCCAGGATATCGCGGCCGGCATATTCCAAAAAGATGTCTTTAGCTTTGACTATGAGTTCCATAGGTTGAACCGCCTTTTGTGTATTAGCCTTTTACTGGAAGCGCAGCCATGCCAAAAAAGATTGCTCACGTCGATTTTTCGCCTTTGCCCAATTGCCGGCGCGAGCGTTTTGACCTTGCGCAAGCCGGCAAATCCGAAAATGATAGTTGGCGACGAATAAGGAGCGCGATGTGGGATGTCGGCGCAATACCTCGTCGTCGCAAGGGCTTGAAGGCTGACGCGTGAACCGATGGCTGCCGCCTCTTTTTTTCGAATACTTGGGCTATTGAATCCGCCCGGTATCTCTTTTCCCCACGTTTCGGACGCTCGGAGCAAGCAGCATAGCCATCGCAAGCAGTACCATGGTCGCTCCAGAGCCGACGAACCATAACGGAGCTCCAAGCAGATCCGCAAAAACGGAGGGGGCCGCGAGGCCCATGGGCATGGCCCACGCCATGATGGTTCCGTAGAGGCCGAAAACGCGGCCTAGGTACTCAGGAGGTATCTGCTCCTGCATAAGGGCAGTCTGGGTTCCCGCGTACAACGGGGAGCATGCGCCCATAAGAAAGCTCGCCGGTAGGAAAACGGCGAACAGCGACGGGCCGATCAATCCGGATGCGATTGCGACGACGCCGAAGCCGGCGATCGCGGCGACCATGGTGAGCGACCTATTGCGGAACCCTCCCGTGGCCGCCAAAATGCCGGACCCAGCCAGCATGCCTGCGGAGAAAAGGACCTCCACCAAAGCAGCATCCCCCGTGCTACCGCCAAAATGTCCCAAGGTCATTATTGGGAACAATGCCGCGAGTGGGGAGAACGCGAAAGCGAAGACGAACCCGCACCAAAGAAGGGCGAACAGCCCCCTGTATCCCCTGATCAGCTTGTAGCCGTCCGAAATCTCAGAGAAAAGTTCTCGAACTTTATTGGAAAAGGACGAGCTGCGGTCGGCTTCGTCGAGTCCTCCTGCGTCTATCTGAGCGGCGAGGACAGCTAGAGAAGCGAAAAGCGCCCCCAGCACGTCGAGGGCAATCATGGCGGTAATGCCCGCCACAGGATAAATCACTGCCGCGAGCGCGGCGCCAAGAATGTATCCGGCGGACTGAATCGCCTGCATCACTCCCGATAGGCGAACGAGATGCTCTGGCGGGGCGAGATGGGGCGTGAGGGATTGGGAGGCCGGCGTGTAGAACGAAGTGCCAGCTGCGCGGAGAAACAGGGCGATGAGTATTGACCACGCAGGTAAGCTGCCGGCCAACGAGGCAATCGCCAAGGCGGCGCCCACCGCGGCAACGAAGAGGTCGGCGCCGATGAGAACACGTTTCAAAGGCAGCCTGTCGACAACGGCGCCCGCAAGGACTCCGAACAAAGCAATCGGCAGAAAGCCTGCTAACGATGCCAGGGAGAGGAGGGAAGATGATTCTGTCGTGAGGGCGATATGCCAAATGAGACCCATTTGGAGAATCGAGCTCGTCAATGTCGACACGAGCTCCCCGCCCCATACGAAACAAATCTTAAATTGCCATGAATGGCACAGCGAAACAGACCTGCGCCGAGAGGTTTCAAATATCATGGTTATGTCCAATCGTGAAATGGCGTGCAGAAAAACAGCGCGACGCCACAACAGCGCCGCTTTCTAGGCGCTCATCCACGTGCGGAAAAGACCAACCACGACACCCCTCCTTTGTTAATTCGGTCTGGCAAACCATGTAATATTAACGAGGCTTGAGTTTGCCTGTCAAGAATCGACCATCGGAAAGGGCAATCCTCTCTGGCCATTCGATTCCTTTTGTATCTTTGGTTGCATAGGTGACCCGCCAGGGCTATTACGCGTGGAAGAGGCGCCTGCCGAGCTGGCCGATGAGGCGCTGAAGATGGCCCTGGTCAGGCGAAACGATCCCAAGGGATGCGTACATCATTCGGATAGTAAGAATGTTGCCAGCAGGTTTTGCGGCAACCGCAAAGGAGCCGTATCCTGCAGCTGGAATCACGTTGCAGCATCCTGACCCGCATTCCGATTGGCGGACGGCCCGCTTCGGCATCCTGACCAGCACAGCGATCGAGCCTTGTCATTCCTTGGATATGCCGGTTGCTCGGGGCGGTCCCGACGGAGGCCCTCGCCTCCCCGGTCCGTGACCCAAGAAGGGCAAGCATGCTGATCTGCATGGCTGGTTCCTCCTTTATGTAGACGACCATGCAAAGAAGGGACAACCGAGGAGGCAGGTTACTGATGCGGGCTCCCGCACGCCCATGACTACCCGACGGGCTGTTTTTCATCTCCGATGCCCGCATTGCAGCATGAACGAATGTGCCTCGACATCTCTGCTGGCATGGTACGACTGGGATCGCACCTCGACGCATCCTTGCGCATACTGCCTTCCAAGTTTCGAAACCGGGAAGGAAAGTGTATGTGAGCGACGATATCGGCGCCGATTCGACGCTCGAGAGGGAGATTGCGCCGATTCTATCCATCGGGGATGCATTCCCGAAGATTCTCATCACTCGCACGAGGCATGAGCCCCATACCCGGGAGGGCGTGCTCGTGCTGAATTTCGCGAGGTGGCTGCTTGGCGGGTAGGGTTCTGAACGTCGCATTGGGATATCGCGCGACAGGGCACGCAGGGCTGTTTGTGCCCGCACGGGAAACGCCGTCGCCATGCGGGCGGCCTGTCGTGTCCGATTAGCCTTTTGCTAAACAGGCTTACGCCAACTCATGGGCAAGCCACCTGAGACTATTCACTTTGCTTATCGTTGACAAAGACCTGTGGCCTGCGGTTTTGTGAACGGCTCGTAAGCCACCCGCGTCGACTCACTTACTGTTGAAGCTGGTGGTTTGCAGGCTCAAAGGCGGTTGAGTTTCAAAACGGGCGTTTTTCGGCGATATCGAGCCTCCAAAGGCGGCTCTCCGTGCCCCTTGGGACAAAAATAAAAACTCAATACTCTGAGTTTGAAAATGGTTTTTGAAGTTGTCCCAGCTTTTGTCCCCGAAGCCGATGAAACGCGACGTCGCGTCATTCAGCGGCACTCACTTCGAGATGCCGCCGAAAACTGGGTGCAACTGGAGTGACGAGACGGCAAAACTATAACCACCGAGTGGGAGTAGTAAATAGCCCTTTGCGAGGGAGGTCGGAAACGGCCTCCCTCGTTTTTTATTTGCGTGCCATGGGTGCTTGTGCATTGTGGTGTATGTGGTACATACAAACCAGCCGCGCAATCTCTCAAGCTGTTTAGCTGGGATTATTGTTTGCTGGTATGTTTTAAAGTGCTTTCAATTACCGAAGCAACGCCATCAATTTATTTCTAATTAATGCTGACCGGCAGATTGCGTCCGCCCGCAAGAGGCCGCTCGGACTGGTACTCAAAATGTACTCACGACGTTTTGAGTATCGATTTGCTGGTACTCACAGACGGTAAAAACGGCTGTCTACCTCGATATATTCGTTATCCCCAACGGCTTGTCAACGAATACTGACTAGTGATTGAGTGCTGCATGGCTCAAATTAGCCTACGTAATTACGTAATTACGTATAAAATCAATTCAACTGAACAAAGGAGGCCCGCATGTCCGAAGCGCAACTCAAGGAGAACACGAAGGAGCTGGATAAGTTCACGCTCTCGATAACCCGCGAGGATAAGCGGGCTCTTAAGTCCTATGCCGCGCGCCAGGATAAGACAGTGGCTAAGGTCCTGCGCGAATGGATTGACGAGAAGTGTAAGGGGGAGAAGTGATGTCTCAGACGGCGCAAGCAGTCGTTCAGAACCTTGTTGATCGTGCTGTCAAGCTGGGCGATCGTCAGCTCGCTGCCGACATCCGTGCCTTTGCGGCGCAGCGCCAGTTTGGGCTTGTATTTGAACACAACCGTCCAGAACGACTTCGCCTTTATGGCAAACCTATCATGAAGGGCGATGTCGTACAGGTGCTTCCCGAGCGTGGTAAAAAAGAGGATTCTAACTCCCAACTGCTATGGTTTGTAAATACCGTTCGGGGGGGGGGTTGCTGATCTAAAGCCATACCAATCGCCCTCATATGACGAAAACGAATGTGAGCCCCGCTCCGTTGCTGTCGATGATGTCGTGCCTGTTGCTGAATATGACCAGCCGATTTATGCTGGCCTCAAAGAGACTGGGCGTGTCGAGCGCGGTGGCGATAAGCCCTATCAAGTAGTCATTAACGGCGAAAACTACCATGCTCTTGAAACCTTGGCCTTTGCCTATGCAGGCAAAGTGGACTGCATATATATTGACCCGCCCTATAACACTGGCGCCCGCGACTGGAAATATAACAACGATTACGTCGACGGCTCCGACGCTTATCGCCACTCCAAGTGGCTTGCCTTTATGGAGCGCCGCCTCAAGCTTGCCAAGCAGCTGCTCAACCCCAACGATTCCGTGCTCATCGTGACGATCGACGAGAAGGAGTATGCAAGGCTTGAGCTTCTTTTAGAGAGCGTTTTTCCCAACGCGACCGGTATCCAGACGGTTTCAATCACCATAAACAAGAACGGGGTTGCCCGCGGCAACCAGTTCAAGAGAGCTGACGAGTACGCTGTCTTTTGCTTTTTTGGTACCGCCGCGCCGTGCCAAGTGGACCGCAGACTCTATTCCGTTGAGTTCGGAGAACTTGAGGAAAAAGTGGCTGATGACGCGTCGAG
>CAJLAV010000052.1:0-14111 GCA_905204735.1 uncultured Collinsella sp.
CCCCGTAGGAGGCGGAGGAGGGAACGAGCTGGGTGCGCTTCTTTGAGTGCTTGCCGACGATCTCGATTGCCTCATCCACCTTTTCGTCATCGGTCCCGCAGAGGAAGGTGGTGTTTCCGGCGAGCAGAAAGCCGCCGGTTGTCGCCAGGCGGGTCACCTGAAAATGCGCTTTGGTCAGCGCCGACTGGACCCGGTTGGCGTCGTCGTTTGATACAATCGCAAAGATCAGCTTCATAAAGTGCCACCTCCAAAATTCCCGGCAGGACGCGGTCCGGCCGGACCTGTGTCCGGGAACCGTCCTGTTTCTTTCATTTTACCACATTGGGGAAAAAAGTACCACTGTCTTTCCCGCTGCCGGAAGAAAAATTGAAGAACAATGGGGGTCAGTCCGGATAAAGATCCACCTCGTACATCACGCATCCGTCCTCCGAGCGCCAGGGGCCATGCTTCATGTGAGGCGGGCGGGAGGCCGCGTCCCCTGCGGTGAAGGTCCGCCCCAGAGTCAGATCGGTCAGGCTGCCCCGCAGAATAATGATCTCCTCGCGAAAGTTGTGATCCCGCACGCCGTAGGCGCTCGCGTCGGTGCCGGGCGCGTATTCGACAATCCGGGAGATGCACCTTCCCCGCTCGTCGGCGGAGATTATCCGCTGGGTAATTCCCTTGACCATCGTGTCCTTCTGGGGCGCAAAGCTGGTCAAGGGCGTAAACTCAAGTCCCTTTTCGTCCATATTATTTCCTCCTGTCACGCTGTTTTACGAGCGGCGGGATGTCCGCAGGTGCCGCAGCCGGTCGTTCAGGATGATGGCGCGATCGACCATCTTTGCCCGCAGCGGGCGGTAGACATAGTCAAACTCGCCTGCAAGCTCGTCGAGCTGGCCGTTGAAGCCTTTCTTGAAACGGTAAAGCCCATACATATGGTTTCCCTCAGGGCTGAGATTGCCCGAGACCCCCTGAAAGTCATAGACGGTGCAGCCGGTTTCGAGCGCCCAGCGGATCATCTCCCACTGCATCAGGTAGTTGGGCATGTGGTTGCGGCATTCGTTGTCCGAGGCGCCGTAGACGTAGCAGGCCTTGCCGCCGAAGTTGGTGGTAATCGCTCCCGAGATGGCTCTGCCCTCATAAAAGCCCAGATAAAGCCGCGCGTGCTCCCCCAAAGCTGCGAGAAACCGCTCAAAATATGCTTTGGGGCGGGTGGCAAAGCCGTCGCGCTCGCCGGTCAGAATGTCGGTCATGGCCACGTGCTCAAGAATCTGCACGTTGTCCAGCTTGCGCACGGCCTGGAGCAGCTTGGTCGTAATCTCCCTACCCGTAATGTCGGCATGGAAGGCGATACGCGGGCGGCTGTGCGCGCCCTCGCGAGTGAAGTCGAGGCTGCCATCGGCCTTGCGCTCAAAGTCCACGCCCATGGCCAGCAGGTCGTTGATGACCGAACGGCTCGAGCGGATCATGATGTCGACGCTCTCGCGACGGTTCTCGTAATGGCCGGCGTGCATGGTGTCCTCAAAGAAGGCGTCGTAGTCCGAGCCCTCGGGCAGCACGCAAATACCGCCCTGCGCGAGCATGGAATCGCACTCGTCGACAGCGCCCTTGGAGAGCATGATCACGCGCGTGCTCTTCGGCAGATTGAGGGCCGCGTACAGGCCCGCCACGCCGCAGCCGGCAATGACGACGTCGCACTGCATGTCGGGGTATTGTTTGGTTTCCACAGGAATCCTCTCCCTTGAATGTGACATAAGGGACCATCCCTCATGCCACATTGTTCTAGCGCGCTGCGTACTCGAGCATGCGGTCGAGCGTGAGCTTGGCTTGGTCGGCGGCCTCGTCCGAAACGCCGATCTGCACCTCACCCTCGCCCGTCTCCAGGCAGCGCACGAGCTTTTCGAGCGTGATGAGATCCATGTTGACGCAGGTGGGCTGCACCGCGGGGAAGTAGAACTTCTTGCCGGTGCCCTGGCAGCGGCGCTCGAGCTCGTAGAGCACGCCGCGGACCGTCACGATGATGAACTCACTCGCGTCCGACTCCTCGGCGTACTTGATGATGCCGGCGGTGGAGCCGATGTAGTCGGCCTCGGCCAGGACATCGGCCTTGCACTCAGGATGCGCCAGCACGAGCGCGTTGGGGTGCGCCTCCTGCGCGTCGACGATCTGCTCGACGGTAATGATGTGGTGGCGCGGGCAGTAACCGTTGTTGAGGATGACATGCTTCTGGGGCACTTGCTCGGCCACAAAGCGGCCCAGGTTCTGGTCGGGAATAAACAGGATGTGCTGCTGTGGCAGCTCGGACACGATCTTGACGGCGTTAGAGCTGGTAACGCACACGTCACTCCAGCTCTTGATCTCGACCGTGGAGTTGACGTAGCAGACCACGGCAAGGTCGTCGCCGTACTCGGCGCGGGCCGCGTCGACCGTCTCGCGCTTGACCATGTGCGCCATGGGGCAATCCGCGCCCGGCTCGGGCAGCAGCACGGTCTTGTTGGGATTGAGCAGCTTGGCGCTCTCGCCCATAAACTCCACGCCGCACAGCACGATGGTCTGCTGCGGCAGGCTCTTGGCGAGCTTTGCCAGGTAGAAGCTGTCGCCGACGTAATCGGCCACGGCCTGTACCTCGGGCGCCACGTAATAGTGTGCCAGGATTACCGCGTCGCGTTGGGTTTTTAGTTGCTGAATGGCCTCGACGAGCTCTGCGGGCACCAATGCCGCGCGCTCCGTTGCCGTCGTTGCCGATGCCAGGCCGGCCGCAATATCGCGTGCAAGCTCCGATGCATCCATGTTCGCGCTCTGTGCCATCAAGGCCCCTCTCTTTTGGCGAATCTTGGGGCTTTAGTATGACACCTAGGTTTACAGCTGACAAGACAGCTGTAAACCTAGGTGTAAAGTTGTAATAAAGATTCAATCATGTGGCAGGTCCATTTTCGAACTGGCAAGCTGAGGATAGCTGAGCTCTCGATGGCGCAGGAGGCATCTTTCGCCACCGCAACACCGCTTGGCGCGAGCTGCACGCCGTGGGGCGCAAACGGTCCGCACCCCCGCAAGCGGCGCGTGCCCGATGTGGCAAAATCGAACTACTTAAGGGGGCCGAATGCTCAAGATTATTGCCTGCGACGATGATGTCGCTTTTCTAGATAGACTGCACCGGATGATCGACCGTTGGTCGACCGAGACGGGCACGGCGGTCGATGTTGCGCTCGTCACGCGCGGCGAGGACCTGCTGGCCCGCCATGCCGCATCGCGCGCCGACATCATTCTGCTCGACATGATCATGCCGCTCGTCAACGGCATGGACACCGCACGCGAACTGCGCCAGGCCGACACCGCCGTGCGCCTGGTGTTCCTCACCTCGTCGCCCGAGTTCGCGCTGGAATCCTACGAGGTCCGCGCCTTCGACTATCTGCTCAAGCCCGTGACTTACGAACGCCTGGCGCGATTACTCGACGAGCTTTCGAGCATGCGCCCGGCGGCAACCGACGAGCTCGTGATCAAAACTTCCTTTGGCTACCACGCCCTGCGCCTGTCCGACATCGAATATGCCGAGGCGCGCAACAAGCACGTGGTCTTCCACCTGCGCGACGGACGCGATATCGAGGCACTCGAGTCGTTCCGCAGCGTCGAGGACCGCTTGGAGCAAAACGCGGTCTTCTTTAAATGCCACCGCAGCTACCAGGTCAACCTGCGCAATATCGATCACTTTGACCGCACGGACATCGTCATGCGCTCGGGCGCGTGCATCCCGCTTTCGCGCAGCTGCAAGCAGGGATTCCAAGACGCCTACTTTGCGGTGCGCTTTGGGGGTGGGAGACACTGATGGTCTCCTCGGTCGAAATGGTCCTTTGGGCAATCCACCACGCCACGACGCTGCTCTTTGGCGTCTTTGCCTCGGCGGCACTGTGCGGTGTCGAGATCAACCGGCGTCATGCGCTTGAACTGGTGTTGGTCGGTGCCGTAACCGGATGCGCATTTGGCCTCGCCAATGCCGTCGGCGGCGAGCTTTTCGCCCGCCAGGTATATCCGCTCGTCGTGCATCTGCCGCTCGTCATCTATTTGTGCGCGCGCTACCGCCTGAGCCCGCTGCTTGCCGTGCTCGGCATTACGAGTGCCTATCTGAGCTGCCAGTTCAGCAATTGGATGGGCATCGCCGCATTTGCCGCAACCGATTCTCAGATCGCGTACTATCTGGCGCGCATCGCGACCACACTCGCCGTCTTTGCCGTCCTGTTGCATTGGGCCGGCGACATCGGTCCACGCTTGGCGATTAAAAGCACCACCGAGCTGGGCATCCTTTTAATCCTGCCGCTCGTCTATTACGTCTTTGACTATGCCACCAACGTCTACACCACGCTGTTCCACTCGGGCTCGGTGGTGACGGTTGAGTTTTTGGCATTTGCGCTCTGTGCCTTCTATCTTATGTTTCTTGCCGTTTACCTGCGCGAATACGAAGAAAAGGAAACCGCCGAGCGAGAGCGCTGGATGCTCGAAACCCGCGACAGCGCCGCCATCAAAGAGCTCGAGGCTTGGCGTCAATCTGGGCGCGAGCTGTCGATTCTGCGCCACGACATGCGCCACTTCCTACGCGGCCTGGCCGCTTTAATTGAGGAGGGTCACACCGACGAGGCGCTCGATCGCATCGACGAACTCTGCGAAGCCGGCGACCGCACCGCCGTACGCCGCTTCTGCGCCAACGAGACCGTAAACATCGCGCTTTCGTCATTTAACTCGGATATCAATAGAAACGGCATTACCGCCAACCTGCGCGCCGCCGTACCCGAAACCATCCACGTAGGTGACGCCGACCTGTTTAGCGTGCTCTCAAATGCCTTGGAAAACGCTATCACCGCCGCAAGCGCCGCACCCCAAGGAAAGCGATTCGTCGACTTTGACCTGCGATTAGAGGACGGCCAGCTGCTGCTGTTAGTTTCCAACACGTTTGACCGCGCGCCGCGCATGGTCGACGGCATGCCCGTGACCCGGCATGCGGGCCACGGCTTTGGCACCAGGAGCATCAAACTTGCCGTGGAGCGCATGAACGGCAACTGCCAGTTCCGCATTAACGGCGATCGGTTTGAGCTGCGCGCCGTGATGTAGGGGCTGCCGCCAGCCTCGCTACAGCGGAGCGGCTGCCGGGGTCAGCTGCTTGATGTATGCCCACATGCGCTGCTTGGCGGCTTTGTCAGTGAGCGCCGCCTCAAAACCGTCGAGCGCGAGCACGCGGCGACCCTGCACATGGGCGATCAAGCCGGGCTTGAGCATGGCGGTGTCGAAGTCATCGATCGCCACGAGCATATCGGCATAGGTCTCGCGCATGGTATCGGCCGCACGATCATCCAGCAACAGCACCGCCTCGGGGTCCAGCGCCTCGAGCGCCTCGCGGAACAGCTCGCACGGCAGGGCATGGCCCACCGCCACCGTTCCGTCGCCCGCACCGGCGACGCTTGCCAGCACGCAAAAATCCTCGGGCGCATAACCGATGGCCCCGAGCGCCTTACGCAGCGCCGCGCCATCCGCGCCTGCGGCAAGCTCGCCGCCCGAGCGCTCGGCTTCATCCAAATCGCCTTTTACCAGCACAATCGGCGAGCACGCGTTGCCTGCGATGCGCACGCCACGACCCGCAAGCGATGCGAGCTCCTGCTCGGCCGCCTGGGCGATGGCTTCTTTTTTCTGGCTTTGTGACATAGGTATGCGCTCTCCAATCGTTTGCGTGCCCACCATTATTTGACACTCCCCATGGCTAAAGCCAGGGGATTCTTGCTTCACCGAGAATTGCCTAGACTGCGCATGCAGCCGTAGGTCTTACGCCCTCTCCACAAGCGTTTGCGGCGTCTGCCGCGGTTCCCGCATGCCCTGCGGTACCTTCCAGGATTCTCCTTCCCTCGCGGGCGATGTTGACGGCGGCGTTCAGGTCGCGGTCGTGACGCATGCCGCACGCGGGGCAGTCCCATACCCGTTCGGCCAGCGTCAGTCCCCTGTAGACGTAACCGCATGCGGAACACGTCTTGCTGGACGGATAGAACCTGCCCACCCTTACGAAGCCGCGCCCCGACCATGCGCATTTGTACTCGAGCTGGCGCGCCAGCTCCGACATGGCGGCATCGCCCACGGCCTTGGCGAGGCGGCGGTTCCTCTGCATGCCCCTGACGTTCAGGTCCTCGACCGCGATGTTTTGGCTTTCTCCCACCGCATGCGTCGTGAACTTGTGCAGGGCGTCCTTCCGCCGGTTGGCAACCTTCTCGTGCGCCCGCGCGACCCTGACACGCTGCCTGGCGCGATTTGCGGAGCCCTTCCGCTTGCGCGAGAGCCGCCGCTGCTCCCGCGCCAGCCTCCTCTCGCTCCTTTGCAGGTTTTTGGGGTTGGGCAGGCGCTCCCCCGTGGAGCAGGTGGCTATGTCGTGTATTCCCGCATCGACTCCCAGGAACCCGACGGTCGGGGCCGGCGCGTCCGTGGCGGGGACGTCCGCGCAGCATATCGCCACGTAGTACTTGCCGCTCGGCACCTGCTTGACCGTCGCGGACAGGACGCGCCCCTCCACGGGACGGCTCACCCGCGCCCTGACGGTCCCCAGCTTTGGCAGCCTCACGTGCCTGGCGTCGATTATCCCGACGCCGTTCGTGCGGTAGCTCTTCCTCCCCGCGCGTTTGGACTTGAACTTCGGAAAGCCCACCTTGCCTGGTGCGCGGAAGAAGTTCTTAAATGCCTTGTCCAGGTCGCGCAGGGACTGCTGCAGTGCCATGGAGTCCACCTCGGAGAGCCACGGCGCGTCCGCCCTCTTCCAGGCGGGGATCTGGGTGATGTAGGAGTTGATGTGCCTCGATTTGCCCGTCCGCGCGTACTCGTCCCGCCTCATCGCCAGCACCCTGTTGTAGACCCAGCGGCAGCAGCCGAAGGTCTTCTGCAGGAGGGCCTCCTGCTCGGCGCTCGGGTATATGCGGTACTCGAAGGTCTTGTCCATGGCCCTCACGCGTTCCTCTGGTCCTCGATATACTGCCTGACGGCCTCGGGCGTCGCCCCGCCGACGGTCGAGACGAAGTAGCTGTTCGTCCAGAGCGTCGGCAGCTTGCGCTTCAGCTGCGGGAACTCGGCGCGCAGGTCGTGGCTGGTCCTGCCCTTGATGCGCTTCACGGCCCGGTGGATGCCGAACTGGGGGTCGACTGAGACGAGCATGTGCACGCGGTCGGGCATGACCTTGATTTCCCTTATCTCGAAATCGAGTTCCTCCGCGACCTCGTGCGCGATCTCCTCGAAGCGGGAGCCGATGCCGTCCACGAGCACCTTCCTGCGGTATTTCGGGCAGAAGACCACATGGTAGTCGCAGTCCCAGACTATGTTGTCGTTGCTCCTGTATCTATCCATGAAAACAGTATACCACTTGCAGCCATATATGTATATCGGCTGACGCCGATGCGCCTTATATCCCCATATCTGAAGAAAGGGGTTTTGCGGCGCTTTTGATAAAAGAGCCGCCCGCGAGTGGTTGCTTTGCGGGCCGCTGGGTATAAGCACGGTCGTACTGAGTTTTACGCGGCTGAGCCGCGTCACATTATGGAGGTCACCATGGCTGACATTAAGCAGATTACCCCCGAGAACTTCGATTCCATCGTTAACGGCAGCCTGCCCGTGCTGGTCGATTTTTGGGCACCGTGGTGCGGGCCCTGCCGATCGCTCTCGCCCATCGTTGACGAGGTTGCCGATGAGCTGGCGGGTAAGCTTGCCGTTGCCAAATGCAACGTCGATGATAACCAGGACCTGGCCATGAAGTATGGCGTCATGAGCATCCCCACGCTGATTGTGTTTAAGAACGGCGAGGAGATTGACCGCTCGGTTGGCGCTCTGCCCAAGGCGAGGCTGCAGGCGCTGCTGGAGAAGCATCTGTAATACGCTTGTTACTTACCCGCCGTCCATGAGCGGTTTTGCACCGCTCGCCGGACTGCCGGGTGCGGCGCGTGCGACCACGGATAGTATGGTAGTTACAAACAGCCCCCAGTGAACGGGTGCGAGTCGCACAGACTCGCACCCGTTTTCTTATGCAGCTGCGCACAGAGTGGGCGTAGTAAAATCTGAACCACTGAACTGCCCCATACAAAAGGAGATTTCCCATGCATGATGTTGGAATGAACATGAGCCAGCTTGCCATGAGCGTCAAGCAGGTCGACGACACCATCGAGCTCGCTCACGAGTGGAGCCATCAGCTGCTGCATGCGACCGAGAATTTTGACATGGAGCGCATCGGCGCCAAGCTCGAGGCAGCCATGGCCGCGCTGCACGAGGCCCACGACGCACTCGAGGGCTACGAAGAGGCCATCGAGGCCGACCACAACTCCGTCGGCTCCGTGAAGCTGGTGTAACGTGGCCGAACACGAGCACGGCTGCGGGTACGAGCACGAGCATCCGCACGGGGCGGACGGTGACGCGGGCTGCCACTGTAGTGGTTCCGGCTCCGAGCTGGTCCGTTTTTCGGTTACCGCACCGGACGACCTGCTGCGCCGTTTTGACGAACAGATCGCGCGCCGCGGCGACGTGGCCAACCGCTCCGAGGCCGTGCGCGACCTGATTCGCGCCTCGATCGCCAAGGAGCAGATGCGCACGCCCGATGAGCATGTTATCGGGTCGCTCACCATGATCTACGACCACCATACCGGCGACCTGACGCGCCGTCTGGACGAAGTGCAGCACGACTACACCGACGAGATCGTATCGACCATGCACGTGCATCTGGATCACCACAACTGCTTGGAGATTCTGGCGCTCAAGGGTCGCGGCGAGCGCGTCTACGAACTAGCCGACCGTCTGCTGGGCCTGCGCGGCGTTAAGCACGGCGAGCTCACGTGCGCCGCCACCAAGCAGAGCCTGGGGCTGTAGCGCACCTGTCCCTATTTGGTCGGTTTTGATGAGGGGTGTCGCATGCGGCATGTGCATATTCATGTAACGGGCATTGTGCAGGGCGTTGGCATGCGGCCGTTTGTGTATCGCGAGGCCATGGCGCATGGCATTTGCGGATGGGTGCTCAACGCGGGCGACGGCGTGCATATCGAAGCGCATGCTCTGGCCGGTGCGCTCGATGCTTTTGTTGCCGCGCTTTCTGAGCATGCGCCTGCGGCAGCCCGCGTAGAGCATGTCGAGGTTGTGGACCTGGCAGCCAACGGTTGGGATGCCGCCAATGAAGAGGGTTTTCGCATCGTAGCATCGCAGGACCAGACCGCGCACACGACGCTCGTCTCGCCCGATATCGCCACCTGCGACGATTGCCTGCGCGAGCTGTTCGATCCCGCCGACCGACGCTATCACTACCCCTTTATCAACTGCACTAACTGCGGCCCACGCTTTACCATCATCCGATCGCTGCCTTATGACCGAGCGGCTACCTCGATGGACCGTTTTCCCATGTGCCCTGAGTGTGCCGCGGAGTATGCCAATCCGCTCGACCGTCGCTTTCACGCGCAGCCCGATGCCTGCTTTAATTGCGGGCCGCATATCATGTGGCGCGAAGCGAGCGTGGGCGATGAGCCGGGCGAAGCCGCCGCGCCGCTGGCCGTCGGCACCACGCGCGAGACCAGCGACGCCATTATCGACCGCTGCGTTGAGCTGCTGGCCCTTGGTGGCATCGTCGCCATCAAGGGCCTGGGCGGATTCCATCTATCCTGTGACGCCTCCAACGAGCAGGCGGTAGCCGAGCTTCGCCGCCGTAAACGCCGCAGCAACAAGCCACTTGCCGTTATGGTGCGCAGCCTTGCCGACGCTGAACGCCTGTGCCATATCAGCGACGTTGAGCGCGGCTTGCTGGCCGGCAGCATTCGCCCCATTGTGCTGCTGCGCCGACGTGCTGTTTGCGAGAGCGGTGATTCTCCCGACGCCCTCGCGCTCGCACCGTCCGTCGCGCGCGACCTGCCCGAGCTCGGCGTTATGCTCCCCTACACCCCGCTTCAGCATCTGCTGCTTGCCGCGGCAGAAACGCATGGCATGCACGCGCTGGTTATGACCAGCGGAAACTTGAGCGAAGAGCCCATCGAGACCGATGACGATCTTGCCTGGGAGCATCTCGTTGCCGCCGGCATCGCCGACGCGCTGCTCGGCAATGACCGCGCGATCCTCTCGCGCTACGACGACTCCGTGGTACGTGTGGTCGACGGGGTCGTTATGCCCGTGCGCCGCGCTCGCGGGTACGCCCCGCAGCCGTTGCCGCTGCCGGCACTCGCCAGCGCCGCGCCCTGCGTGCTCGCCTGTGGCCCGCAGCAAAAGGCCACGATCGCACTCACGCGCGAAGACGCGAATGGAACGTCGGCCTGTTTTGTGTCGCAGCATATCGGCGATGTCGAAAACGGTGCGACTTTCGATGCGTGGAATGCGGCACGCACGCGACTGGAAGACCTTTTTGACCTAGCGCCCGCCGCGCTGGCCTGCGACTTGCACCCCAGCTACCTATCGAGTCAGTGGGCACGCGAACAGGCGCGCGAGCGCAATCTGCCGCTTATCGAAGTCCAGCACCATCATGCGCACATCGCGAGCGTGATGGCTGAGGCTATCGCCACAGGACAGCTTGCACCCAATGCGCGCGTACTTGGCATCGCCTTCGATGGAACGGGCGCTGGCACCGACGGAACCATTTGGGGCGGTGAGTTTCTTGTCGCCGGCCTCGCCGATTTTGAGCGCACCGCGCACCTGCGTACCTGGGCACTCCCCGGTGGCGCCGCATCTGTGCGCGACGCCCGACGCAACGCCTTTGCCCTGCTGAGCGAGCTCGATCTACTCGAACATCCGGGTGCCGCGGGACTCCTGGGCGGCCTCAATGAGCAGACGCGCAGTATCACGACCACGATGATCAAGCGGAACATCAACAGCCCGCGAACGAGCAGTATGGGCCGTCTGTTTGACGCCGCGGCGGCGATCTTGAACATCTGCGGCACTGCAACCTACGAGGGCGAACCCGCCATCGAGCTCGAGGCCGCCGCTTGGCGCGCTTTTAGCGACGAAAACAGCCATTTCACTGGCAATCAGGCTGGCGTATCCGCATCCGTCTCAACATCGCTGGACAGTTTGTTCAGATATGTATTAACTACTGACCCCCTATCCCGCATTTTTGCCTCAGATTTGGCCAAAAAAGGCTCTCCAGACACCCTATTTGCGGCAAATATGTCTGCCGAACACCCCAAATCAACCCATTTGGGATCATCGCAGACGGCTTTTGCCACCCAGAGCCCATCACAAAAATACGTATCTGAACTACTAACTGTCCAGGCGGCCTCGGACAACCCCCTCATTTTGGATCCCAAACCGCTTTTTGAGGCGCTTTTGAGTGGAATCGAGGCCCGTGTGCCGGCCGACAAGCTCGCGCTCGACTTCCATATCGCCATTGCACGCGCATCGGCACGTATCGCAAGCGAAATCTGCGCTCGCGAAGGCATCGACATCGTCGCGCTCTCGGGCGGCGTGTTCATGAACCGACTTTTGCTTCGGCTCCTCACGCGCGAGCTCAAAGACGCCGGTCTTGCCGTCTTGGTTCCCCACACCGTGCCCGTCAACGACGGCTGCATCGCCTACGGCCAGGCGGCGGTCGCCCGCGCTCGCCTCACGCAGATCGCATCGCGGTAGGCTGCTTGGCCAGCCCATGCGCCGCCGTCTCACAGGTGTAACGCGTTTGCCCGCAACCCCCGCGAGCGCTACCATCAACTGATGGACTATTAAGCGCCCATCCAGCGCAAAGCGTATAAAAGGGGAACATTATGTGCCTTGCCGTTCCCGGTAAAGTGGTCAAACGCGACGACGACCTAAAGGCGACCGTCGACATGATGGGCATCGAGCGCCCCGTGTCGCTGCGACTTGTGCCGACGGCGCAGGTAGGCGACTATGTTCTCGTACACGCCGGCTTTGGCATCCAGATTGTCGACGAGCAGGAAGCTCAAGAGACGCTCGAGCTGGTCAACGCCATGACCGAGCTGGTCGAAGAGGACCAGCTCGCCACCAACCCGGCCGAGGCATACTAGTGGCGGCGGCACAACCGGTTCACTCCGGTATCGACTTTTCGGCATTCCGCGATCCCAAGCTGGCTCGCGAGCTCATCGATCGTATTCATGAGCTTGTCGGCAACCGCAGCATCAACCTTATGGAAGTCTGCGGCACGCACACCGTGAGCATCGGTCGCTATGGCTTTCGCTCCATTATGCCTGCCGGGCTCAAACTGCTGAGCGGTCCGGGTTGCCCCGTCTGTGTTACCGCCAACCGCGATATCGACCATGCAATCGCGCTCGCCAAGATGGACGGCGCCATCATCACCACCTTTGGCGACATGATGCGCGTGCCCGGGTCGTCTACCTCGCTCGCCGCGCAAAAGGCGGCGGGGCGCGATATTCGCATTGTGTACTCCCCGCTCGATGCACTCGATATCGCCGAACACAACCCCGATCGCCCGGTCATCTTTATGGGCGTCGGCTTTGAGACCACGACGCCTACCATCGCCGCCGCCATCCTGGAGGCAGACGCGCGCGGGCTGCAGAACTTCTCGGTCTACTGTGCCCATAAGACCACGCCGCCGGCGCTGCGCGCCATCGCCAACGATCCCGAGACCACTATCGACGGCTTTATCCTGCCGGGCCACGTCGCCACCATCACGGGCCTGGCGCCCTTTAGCTTTTTGGTCGACGAGTTCAATACCCCGGGTGTGGTCACGGGATTTGAACCGGTCGATATCCTGCAGGGCATCTGCATGCTGGTCCAGATGGTTGTCGAGAACAGGCCGGCGATCGACAACGCCTACCGCCGTGGCGTCAACGCAGACGGCAACCCCGTTGCGCGCCAGCTGGTCGAGCAGGTGTTTGAGCCATGCAACACCACGTGGCGCGGGCTGGGGCCGATTGCCAACTCGGGCCTTTCCATCCGCCCCGAGTTCTCGCGCTTTGATGCCCGCACTCGCTTTGACGTGCCCGTTGAGACGACGGTCGAGCCGCGTGGGTGCCGCTGCGGCGACGTGCTGCGCGGGGCCATTACGCCGAGCGACTGCCCTCTGTTCGGCCAAGCTTGTACACCCGAGCATCCCGTCGGCCCCTGCATGGTGAGTTCCGAGGGCAGCTGTGCAGCATATTTCCGCTACCGAGGCTAATGGGTTCCGCCGCTCTAACGAACGGCGGGCCGGTCGACGCTGCACCTCACCCATATAATTCCGTCCTCGATTGGAGTTTTCGATATGTCCCGTACTGCCACCGATAGCACTGTCCTGTTGGGCCACGGCTCTGGCGGCCAGATGATGAAACGCATCATCGATGAGGTCTTTTTGGATGCCTTTGGGTCGCCCGAACTGCTCGAGGGCAACGATGCCGGCGTCGCTGCGCTGCCCGCGAGCGGGCGCATCGCCATGTCGACCGACAGCTTTGTAGTCTCGCCGCAGTTCTTCCCCGGCGGCAATATCGGCCGACTCGCCGTGTGCGGAACCGTTAACGACGTCGCGACCTCGGGCGCCAACGTGCGCTACCTCTCATGCGGTTTTATCCTCGAAGAGGGCTACCCCATGGACAAGCTGCGTCAAATCGTGCAGACCATGGCCGAAACGGCGCGCGAGGCGGACGTGGCGATCATCACGGGCGACACCAAGGTGGTCGAGCGCGGCGGGGCCGACGGCGTCTACATCAATACCGCCGGCGTGGGCGAGGTGCCCGAGGGCGTGGCGCTCAGCGGCGCCAACTGCCAGCCTGGCGATGTCATCCTGGTGTCGGGTACACTCGGCGACCACGGTATCGCCATCATGAGTCAGCGCGAGGGTCTGGCGTTTTCGAGCACCATCGAAAGCGACGCCGCGCCGCTCAACCACCTGATTGCCGATGTGCTTGCCGCAGCACCCGACACACGCTGCTTCCGCGACCCCACTCGCGGTGGCCTGGCGTCCACGCTCAACGAGTTTGCCCAGGCCAGCGGCGTTGCCATGGAGGTCGACGAGGATGCCGTGCCCGTACGCCCCGACGTGCAGGCAGCCTGCGAGATGCTCGGCTATGATGTGTTGCAGGTGGCAAACGAGGGCAAGATGGTCGCCGTGGTGCCGGCCGAACAGGCAGATGCGGCACTGGCCGCCATGCGCGCCGCCCGCTACGGCGAGAATGCCGCCATCATCGGTCGCGTGCTGCCGCTTGCCGAGGACGCCC
>CAJLAV010000053.1:0-13758 GCA_905204735.1 uncultured Collinsella sp.
CGCAGGCGGCGGCCCGGCTCGGGCGCCGCCTCTGGGACCGGGCCTCGCGAAAGCGGGCTCTTAAACGGCCCGCGGCATGACGGGTCCGAGGCCGCCCGGTCCCCAAGTGCTATGGACGCCCGACCGAAGTGTCGGACGCCATAGGCTACTTGCTGGATTTCGGGCCTGAGGCCCTTCTGCGACGCTTTCGGGCATCGGTGCCCGCCTCCGCGTACGGCGCGGTCATGAGCGCCATTTCACGCAGCAGCGAGAGGTCGGCCGCGCTCGGGCTCTCGGGCGGGCTCTCGAGGAAATCGGCGACGAGCCTCGCTGCCTTGGAGATGCGCCCGTCGGGGCCGGCCTGCGTTTTGCTCTCGCTCCTCACGTAGTCGGAGAGCTCCCGCTTGGTGCGCCGCCAGGGCTCCATTGCGGCGTGCATCTCCGCCTGGCGCTCCTTCGGCATGCCCGCGAGCGAGCGCACCGCCTCGGCGCTGAGGTTGCCGCGATCGGCCTCGGCGGCCCACTCGGGCGAGAGGTCCTCGGCAATCCGGCGGGCCAGCCTCTCCTCACGCGCAATGGTCTTGCCGGAGACCTTGCGGCCCGTCTGCCGCTCGATGATGGCGGCCTTCACGTCGTCGACGCGCATGCCGGAGAGCGAGGGGTCCTCGGAGCGCAGGCGCACGGCGTCGCCCCTGAGCGCCTCGGTCGCGGCGGCGCGCTCGGTCACGGTGAGCGCGCGGGTGAAGTAGTTCGCTGCGTGGAGCAGCGTCACCGCCCGCTCGTCGTCGATGCCCTCTATCACGCGGCAGGGCATCCTCTCGTAAGCGGGGTCGTCCTTCGCGAGCAGCGCGTAGGCGGCCTTGCGCCGATGCCCGGAGACCATCTGCCACGAGCCGTCGCCGACCTTTCGCACGAGCGGCAGGTCGGTGAGGCCGTCCTCGCGTATGGACTCGGCGAGCTCAGCTATCCCAGCAGGGTCCATAGAGTACGCGGCGTTCGCCGGGTGGTCGGCGATGTCGGCCACCGCGATCTCGGACACCGGGTAGCGCCCGCGGGTGCGCGACGCGCCGTCGAGAAGCCCCGTGATGGTGAAGCCCGCGGCCACCTGCCTAGGCGAGTTCACGGCACACCTCGTCTGCGAGCGCCTTGTAGTCGCGCGCGGGGCGGCTCCCCGGCTCGAAGGCGGCCACCGGCTTCCACTGCCAGCTGCCCTCGCAGACCTTGCTGCTCGCGTGGATGACCGTCTCGAACTGCTCGTCCGGGAAGAACCCGTCGAGCACGGCCGCGCCCGTGGCCTCGGCGTTGGTCATGCGGCCGGGCACGCAGGTGCGCAGTATCTTCCAGCGGGGCGTGGGCATGCGCAGAGCGTCGGCGATGGAGCGCGTCGCCTCGACGGTGAGCGCCGTGCCGCGCATCACGGTGGAGTCGAGCTTCACGGGGATGACGACCATGCCGCCCTCCGCCGCGGCGAGGTAGGCGTTGAAGGCGAGCCTGCGCATCACGGGACTGCAGTCGATGAGGCAGACGTCGTAGGAGCCCGAGGCGTCGTCGAGGGCGAACTTGAGTCGCTGCTCGCGCAGGAGCATCTCGTTCTGGTCGACGAGGTCGATGGTCGAGGCCACCACGTCGAGGTTCTCCCCGGCAGCGTAGGCGACCTCCTCCACGGGCGCGCCGCCGTAGAGCAGCTCGACCGACGTGCGCCGCTCGGAGACGGCCCGGTCGTAGAGGCCGAAGAAGTCCGTGGCAGACGCCTGCGGGTCGAGGTCGACAAGCAGGGTCCGAAGGCCCCGGGCGGCGAAGATCGCCGCCAGGTTCACGGCGGTCGTCGTCTTGCCGACGCCGCCCTTGTAGTTGGAAATGGCTATCGTGCGCATGGGTCGCGTCCTCTCTAGCGTGGGGCGCGCCTCGGCGCATCCGGTCCGGCGCGCCCCGAGTCTCGGAGCGTCGGGACAAAACCGTACGGATTTGTCCGACAAGCGGAGTGTACCACGAAAACGTACGGATATGTACGCTTTCGTGGTACAAGGGGTGGATTCGGGGGAGCCCGGGGCCGGGCGCGCCGCCTAGGAGAGCGGCTCCATCTCGCCGAAGCAGTTGATGTGGTGGCGCAGGAGCGCTCGGTTTTCCTTGACGACCATCATCGCCACCTCGTCGAAGCGGACCGGCGTGTCGGCGTAGTCGTCGCCGTTGCCGGCGAGCCACGTCGCCGCCAGCGCCTCGCGCAGCCCGCGCGCCCTGTGGGCCTCGGGGAAGCCGTCCGTTCCGATCCGGACCGTGGCGTCGACGAAGACCAGGGTCCCGTCCTCGTCCACCGCCACGAGGTCGATTCCGCCGATGCCCTCGGGCCCCTGCCAGGCCTCATCGACGATCTCGTAGCCCTTACGCTCGAGGAAGGTCCTGACCGCGCCCATCGCCTTTTCCTTCATGTCGTTCATGTCTTGCTCCTTAGACTCGGAGGCCCGCCCCTGTGGCGTGCCTTGCGTCGCGTGAGTCGCATGCGGCGCGGGCGTGCCGGCAAGGGAGGAAGCGAAGTCGGGCGTGGAAATAGAAGTATTCCGACGGCAGTTTTTCGCGTTGTTCGCGCGCGCAGCGCATGGAGCGAAGAACCCGAAAAAGTGTCGCGGCCCTTGCGGGCCGCCTGCCGGCGTGCGACCCTGCGCGTCCAAGGAACGCCGGGGCGGGTTTCGGATCGGAAGGGCGCAGGCGTGCGGCATGGAATCAGGCATGGGCGCCGAGGCTTCCAGGCATGGGATGCGATCTGTCGGCGGTTGCTGGGCTCCCGTGGGATTGGAGACGACGCCGCGGCGGGAACGACGGCGCGTTCCCGAGTCGCGGTGCCGTGGTCCGCATCGGGACGGCATTCCCCGCGCCGCTTGCGGCCAATATGCGCACGGGATCGCGGTGGCGAGATGGTTCTCCATGCGGAACGGCTACGGTGCTGCGCAACACGTCCGTCGGAAGAAGGAGGACAGCCAATGATGGATATCAACGAGAAGGACGAGCGTCGTGAGCTGCTTGACGCGGTGGCGGATGCAGGAAGGCTGGCGAGGGGCCTGGACCAGCTGCTCGAGTCCCTGGCGCACGCCGACCAGCTGGACCTGCTCGACGTCGAGGGGGTCCTGGCCCTGAGGTCGATAAGCGAGAGGTGCGCCGAGCGCATCGGCGACGCCGCGCGAATCCTGGAGGCGCAAAACGAGATCCTCTATGTCGAGGAACGGACCGTTTAGCTTCCTTTCGCGGAAGATTAACTATTTGCTTTGCGGGCAACACCCTAAAGAATCGCAGTTCCTGGTCGGCGCTTAGATGAGCGTTAGCCGCGACCCATTCCAAAGATACTTGCATTGTCGGCGTTGTCGTTAGTTTCGACCTCAGTCGCCATCGCCGGGAACGATTCTTCCTGAGACGCGTCGTCCACTCGCGAGTCAATAGGCTCGCCGAGCGCCAGGAAGAACCTCATCACGTGCTCGACTCTCTGCTGCAGAGACTCGCTCAGCTCGCTGTAGGAGGCCGCCAGCCGTACTTCCTTGGCCAACTCCGCCATCGAGTCCTTCAGCGCCTTCTGCACGCTCACAGAGGGTCTCACCTCGACCTGGGTATCGGTGAGCTTGGCGATGATGTAGTCCTGCCTGTTCATGCCGCTCCAGGCGGCCATCTCGCATATGAGCTTATGCTCCTCGGGCGTGCAGCGGAACGCCATCGTCTTACTGCGCTTGCGGGCGCTGTTCTCGCACGGCATCCTTCTTATCCCCTCGCCCCGTCAAGGGCGGCGGCCATCTCGTCCTGCTTCGTGGGGAACAGGTGCGCGTATCGGTAGGTGATGTCCACCGCCTCGTGGCCCATGCGCTCGGCGATGGCCAGCGCGGAGAAGCCCATCTCGATCAGCAGGCTCACGTGGCTGTGGCGTATGTCGTGTATGCGGATGCGTTTCACGCCAGACGCCTTGCACCCTCGTTCCATCTCGTGGGCCAGGAAGTGCTTGGTAACGGCGAACAGGCGCTCGTCGGGGGCGACGTCGTCTCGTAGCTCGATGAAGTCCGCCATCTCGTCGCGCAGGAAGGCGGGCATGACGATCGTGCGCACCGACTTGGGCGTCTTGGGATCGGTCACGGTGTCTACGCCGTGGAGGCTTTGGTACGACTTGTTGATGCGCAGACGCGAACTCTCCAGCATGAAGTCGGACGGAGTGAGCGCCAGAAGCTCGCCGCAGCGGATGCCCGTCCAGTAGAGCAGCTCGAAGGCGTGGAACGAGAGCGGCTTGTCCATGACGGCCTCGCTGAACCTCAGGTACTCGTCCTTGGTCCAGAACTGCATCTCGCCGCCCTTCTTCGAGCCCATCTTGTCGACCCTTCGCACCGGGTTGTCGGTGAGCCCGTAGTAGCGCTCGGCGTGGTTGAAGATGGCGTTGAGTTGGTTGTTCACCGTGCGCAGGTACGTCGGCGCCCAGGGCTTACCGTCGGCGTCCCGGTGTTCAGTAAGCTCGTTCTGCCACCTAATAACGTCGATCGGCCTCACATCGCACATGCGCATATCCCCAAAGAACGGCACGAGCTTGTCGTTGATGATGTACTCCTTGGTGATCCACGTATGCTCGCGTATGCGAGGCTTCACCTCGGAGGCGTACACCTCAACGAACTCGGAAAACGTCATGTCCATGGCCCCGCCGTTAAGGCTCTTGAACTGGCTTTCCCATACGGCCGCCTCCACCTCGGAGGAGAAGCCGCGCTTTGTCTTGTGGCGCTTCGAGCCGCGGGCGTCGCGGTAGTAGCACTGCACGAAGAACGTGCCGTTGCTGTCGTCCTTGTACACCGGCATGTCAGTCCACCTCCGGGAAGTACAGGGCGTCGAAGACGTCACTTCGAACGCGTCCGCGGATAACCACGCGCCCGCGCGCCTCCTGCTCGGCGTTTATCTTCCTGATCACCTCGTAGGCGCTGCCTTTCTTGATCCTCAGCAGCTCCGCAACCTCGTCCGCATCCAGCATGTGCGGTCTCGGCGTCTTTGCCACCTTCTCGTCCATGGCTCCTCCTGTCATTAGCGTACAGATACGTACGGTTTACAGATTCAGAGTAAACGTACATATCTGTACTGTCAATAGAATTGCGTACATTTGCGTACGCTGGTAAGATGTGCGGGTACGTAATTCCAGGAGGAGGGCGCATGTCCGTAGGCGAGAACATAAGGCGGTACCGCAAGTCGCGCGGCATGACGCAAGCGCAGCTTGCCGAGGCGGTCGGCCTGACCGAGGGGGCCGTGCGCCACTACGAGAGCGGCATCCGCGCCGTGAAGCCCGAGCTGCTCGAATCCATCGCCGCAGCACTAGGCGTATCCGTCAACGCCCTCAAGGATTACGGCGTCGAAACCGCGGGCGACCTCATATCGCTGCTCGTGCGGCTCGAGGACTCATTCGGCATCGTGCCCGCAGCCGACGGCACGGGGCTCTCTCTGAACCCCAAGGCGCCTCACGCGCCCAAAGCGGCGATGGCGATCCAGCTGTGGGCCGAGAAGCGCGCACGGCTCGAGAACGGCGAGATCGACGCCGCCGAGTACGAGGACTGGAAAGCCTCGCTGTAGCAGCTCTCCGCATTTCGCTACCACTAAAACCGAATCAGGGCGCCAGGATAGTCGGTGAGCTCCGCTCGCACCTGCGTATGCTGAGTTTTTACTCTCCATTGCATGCCAAGGCATTTCAAGCGTAAACGGGGAGTAAATGACGCGGTGGCTTACACGGCAGCACACAGCAGTACGCCGCGGCATTTCCCCTGGTTACTCCCGTTTTCATTGAGATGGCGAGATTCTTTACTCCCCATTAACCACCTGGGGAAACGCCGTGCAGAGACCGCCGAAAAGCCGATTGAGTTCGATTTGAGTTTCAAAGGACCTAAAACGGCCCCTTTTCGTTATCGGGGACAAAAATCGCACGTCTACTCACTTGGGATAAATTCTTACTCCCATTCCTCCGAATACCGCCCCATACTTTGCCGTCTTGAAATACGGGGAGTAAATAGCAAAATCGCAGGTGAAAGGGAGTAAAAAGGCAAAGAAAAAGCCTCCGTCCCAGCACGGGAACGGAGGCTCAATTTTCGTATTTACTCACCGCCGTCGCTGACGGCTTTGCCATGACTCTCGTACGAAACGAAACTCAGCGGCACAGTACGGCACTCAAAAGTGCAGGTCAGAACCCTATCAGCCTACTCCCACTCGATCGTCGCGGGCGGCTTGGACGTGATGTCGTAGCACACGCGGTTGGCGCCAGGAACCTCGGCAACGATGCGGCCAGAGATGCGGGCCAGTACGTCATAGGGCAGCTTGGCCCAGTCGGCGGTCATGGCATCGCTGGACTCGACGGCACGCAGGATGATCGGGCGCTGATAGGTACGCTCGTCGCCCATAACGCCCACAGACTTAATGTCGGGCAGGACCGCGAAATACTGCCAGCAGCTGTGCTCGGAGTTGCGCTCGCCGGTCTGCTCAAACAGACGCTGGTTGTAGGCGTCGAGCTCCTCGCGCACGATAGCATCGGCGTTCTTGAGGATCTCGAGCTTCTCCTTGTCAACCGCGCCGATGATGCGGATGGCCAGACCCGGACCCGGGAAAGGCTGGCGGAACACGATGTGACCCGGCAGGCCCAGTGCCAGACCAAGTGCACGGACCTCGTCCTTAAAGAAATGATCGAGCGGCTCGATGAGGTCGAAGTGCACGCCCTCGGGGAACGGGATCAGGTTGTGGTGGCTCTTGATGGTGGCCGTCTTGCCGCCCGTCTTGCGAGCGCCGGACTCGATGATGTCGGGGTAGATGGTGCCCTGAGCCAGGTACTTGACCGGCTTGCCATCGGTCTCGAGCTGCTGCGCCACGGCGAAGAACTCTTTCCAGAACTGCGTACCGATGATGCGGCGCTTCTCCTCGGGCTCGGTCACGCCAGCCAGAAGCTCGGCATAGCGGTCCTCGGCGTGAACGTGGATAAAGTCGACGTCAAACTGCTTGGTGAAGACCTCCTCCACCTGCTCGGGCTCGCCCTTGCGCAGCAGGCCGTGGTTGATGAACACGCAGGTCATCTGCTTGCCCACGGCACGGGCGCCCAGGGCGGCCACGACGGAGGAGTCGACGCCGCCGGACAGGGCCAGAATCACGCGGTCGTCGCCGACCTTCTCGCGGAACTCGGCCGTCATGGTCTCGACCAGGTTGTCCATGCTCCAGTTGGGCTCCAGGCCGCAGATCTCAAACAGGAAGTTGCTCAGCAGCTGCTGACCGTACTCGGAGTGCTTGACCTCGGGGTGGAACTGCGTGGTGAAAATCTTGCGCTCGACGCACTCCATGGCGGCAACCGGGCACACGTCGGTGCTGGCGGTAACGGTAAAGCCCTCGGGCACCTCGGACACGGCGTCGCGGTGGCTCATCCACACGGTCTGCTCCATGGGCGTGGAGTTAAAGAGCTTGGCGCCGGCCGTGCGCGTGATGGTGGCGCGGCCGTACTCGCCCACCTCGGAGTGGCCGACCTTGCCGCCAAGCGTCACGGCCGTGATCTGATGGCCGTAGCAGAAGCCCAGGACGGGAAGGCCCAGGTCAAAGATGGCAGGATCGATGGACGGAGCGTCCTCGGCGTACACGGAAGCCGGACCGCCAGAAAGGATGAGCGCAGAGGCGTTCATCTCGCGAATCTCGTCGGCCGAGATGTCGCAGGGGACAATCTCGGAATACACGTTGAGGTCGCGGACGCGACGGGCAATGAGCTGACCGTACTGCGCACCAAAGTCGAGTACGAGGACCTTTGCGGAAGCCTTTTGATCCATGGTTCCCCCTCTTGTTGGCGGGGAGCCGGTGCCCACCCGCGTGAATGAACGAAAATAGCCTTCATAGTGTACACGTTATATGGGGTTTCTCGCCCCTCGCAGCCATCAGCGCACGGCAAACGCACGACCTAGGCCCCTATTTGACGGCAATTGAAGTGTTACCAAACGTTACAGATGATGTAATACGTTTGAACATTGGACGCCCTGTGCCACAATACTGCCGAACGACTCCGCCTCTGCGGCGGCAAATACGATAGGAATACCAGCATGAAGCGCATCCTTCTCATCGCCACGGGCGGCACCATCGCATCGACCGAGGACGGCAACGGTCTCTCCCCCGCCCTGACCGGTGAGGAGCTCGCCCAGAGCGTCCCCGAGATCTCGGGCCTCTGCGAGCTCGACGTGGTGCAGCCCATGAACATCGACAGCACCAATATGCGCCCGAGCGACTGGATGCGTATCCGCGATGTCATCGTCGAAGGCTATGCCGATCACGACGGCTTCGTGATTCTGCACGGCACCGACACCATGAGTTACACCGCGGCAGCACTTTCCTACCTGATTCAGGACAGCCCCAAGCCCATCGTGCTCACCGGCTCGCAAAAGCCCATGGGCAACCCCTTTACCGATGCCAAGCTCAATCTGTATCAGAGCCTGCTCTATGCGCTCGACGAGCATTCGCACGATGTGTCGATTGTGTTTGGCGGCGTCGCCATTGCCGGCACGCGCGCCCGCAAGCAGCGCACCATGAGCTTTAACGCGTTCATCAGCGTCAACTATCCGCCCATCGCCTATATCCGCAACGACCGCATCGTGCGCAACGGGCTTCACGGCACGCATCAGGGCGAAAACCCGGTGCGTTTCTACGACAGCATCGATCCGCGCGTATTTGTACTCAAGCTTACGCCCGGCGTAAACCCGGGCATCCTCGACGCCCTTGCCAATAGCTACGATGCCGTGATTCTGGAGACCTTTGGCATTGGCGGTATTCCCGAGTTTGGCGAGTCGGGCGAGTCGTTCCAAGAGGCAATTTTCCGCTGGGTCGATTCGGGCCGCACCGTCGTTATGACCACGCAGGTCCCCGAAGAGGGCCTCGATCTGGGCGTTTATGAGGTCGGCCGAGCTTACGCCGATCATCCGGGTATTTTGCGCGGCGACGACATGACCACCGAGACGCTCGTGGCCAAGACCATGTGGGCACTCGGCCAGTCACGCGATGCGACCGAGATTCAGCGCCTGTTCTACAGCCAAGTCAACCACGACCGCATCCCGATGGTGTAACCACCGGTCAATATGCATCTTCTATTCAATGCCCTCGAGAAGTTCTGACACCGTCATGCCGAGTGCGGGCGCGATCTTAAATAGAACCCTGAGCGTGAAATTTGCCGTCCCATCTTCGATTCGGTCGAGGTAGGGTCGGCTGATTCCTGTTGCCACACAAAAATCAACCTTGGAGATACCAAGGTCTCTGCGTGTCTCTTCGACCCGCCTGCCAAGAATCTGTTTCGCACGTTCGTCCATGCAGCCGAGTTTGAAATGGAGCCGAACATAAACGTAAACTATAGTTTACGTTTTGCCGAATACACAGGAGTTTTCTATGTCGGGTTCTTCGGTCCGCATGTACCGAGCCACGCTTCGCACAAACAGCGCACCGCTCAAGCTCGTCGTCGTTGAAGCAGAATGCCTTTCGCCCGATGAGCGCACAGCATTTGCATTGCTATCAAGTCGCGTCGCCGCCGTTCTGGTCCCTTGCCCAGCGCAAGGTGAACTTGCTATCCAATGCCAGGCGCACAGCTGCTCGCTCAATCAGGCTGCCGTGATCGCAACCAGCCAACGCGGTCTGCCCCTTCTCCTGGAAGCCGGTATCGCACTCGCCCTTCGCGGCGCCGGATACGAAAACGAGGCCGCCGCCGACATGGTCTTTAAACCACGATCGAGCGGCGGCCTCGCAGCAGCTATCGAATATGTGTGCAGACTCGTTGCCTAAAAGGACAAGCTAGAAACCAAAGCCAAAGCCCGTTCCAGTAATCGCCGAATACATAAAGTAGACGTTGATTACGTTGAGGAACACACCCGTGATGCAGCCGTTGCGCAGGTAGCGCTCGCACGCAAGACGTGCCATCACAGCGGAGTCCTCGTTGTTCTTTGCCTGGCGTCCCGCCGTAAAGTACGTCGCCACGCTCAGCAGTAGGTTGAGCACCGGCAGTGCCAGCAGCTCGTAGCTCTTACCCCAGCGCGTCACCTCGCCGGCTGCGTTAAACTTCGTTGCCACCTCGGGGCCAATGTTGGGGATAACAAACGCTGCAACCACCAGCGGAATCACCGCAAGTACGAGCAGCGCAATACCCATGTAGCCAGCTTTTTTGCCATATTTAAACATGCGCGTCGTCCTTACACATTAAAGCGGAAGTGCACGACGTCGCCATCGGCCATAACATAGTCCTTGCCCTCAATACGCAGTTTGCCGGCGGCCTTGGCGCCCTGCTCACCGCCGAGCTCGATGTAGTCGTCATAGCCAATGACCTCGGCCTTAATAAAGCCGCGCTCAAAATCGGTGTGGATGACGCCGGCGGCCTGCGGGGCGGTCGCGCCCTGACGAACCGTCCAGGCCTTGACCTCCATCTCGCCGGCCGTAAAGAACGACTGCAGACCGAGCAGCTTATAGGCCGCCTGCGCGAGCACGTCCAGACCGGGCTGTTCCAGGCCCAGGCTCTCCAGGTAGTCGACGGCGTCCTCGGGATCGAGCTCGGAAAGCTCGGCCTCAATCTTGGCGCAGATGGGCAACGGCTTGACGCCATCGATGGGCGCCAGGTCGTCGTTGAGCATATCCTCGTCCACGTTGGCCACATACAGGATGGGCTTCATGGTGAGCAGGAACAGCCCCTTGGCGGCGGCACGCTCCTCGTCGGTCATCTCCATGGATGCGGCGCGCTTGCCCTCGTTGAGCCAGGCAAGCAGGCGCTTGGCGACCTCGAACTTGGGCATGAGCTCTTTGTCGCGCTTGGCCTCCTTCTCGAGCTTAGGCAGCTGCTTCTCGAGCGTGCCCATGTCGGCCAGGATGAGCTCGGTCATGATGGTGTCGGCATCGCCGGCGGGATCGACGAACTCGCCCGTGCGGCCCACCTCACGCATGACGTTGGGGTCCTTAAAGTAGCGCACGACCTCGCAGATGGCGTCGGTCTCGCGAATGTTGGCCAAGAACTGGTTGCCCAGGCCCTCGCCCTCGTTGGCGCCCTTCACCAGACCTGCGATGTCGACGAACTCGACCGTCGCCGGCACAATGCGGCCCGGGTTAACGATGTCGGCAAGCTTTTGCAAGCGGCTATCGGGCACGTCGACGATACCCACGTTGGGGTCGATCGTGGCAAACGGGTAGTTGGCGGCAAGGCCGGTCTTTTTGGTAAGCGCGGTGAACAGCGTCGACTTGCCCACGTTGGGCAGGCCCACGATACCGATGGAAAGGGACACGACAGCTCCTTTTGGTACAGGTACTTCAAACCGTATAAGTATAGCGCCGCCGTAGCATCCGGGCGAATCCGGACACCGCGGCGGCGCAAATGAAGCAGAGATAGAGCTCGCTGACTAGTCCGCGAGCTTCTCCACCTGATCGAGCATCTTGTCAAGCTTGGCCTTTGCCTCGGCCTTGGCCTTCTGGGCCTCTTCGTGGGCCTTGGCCTTCTGAGCGGCCTTTTCCTCGGCCTCGGGGTCGACAACGACCAGATTGGACGCATCGTGCTCGACCAGCTTGAGCGCATGCTCGGGGCACACCTTGACGCAGGCGCCGCAACCCAGGCAATACGTGGACTCCAGTGCAAAGCGACCGCTTCCCACCAAATCGCAGGCAAACGTGGGGCACACGTTGACGCACTCGCCGCACGACGTGCACTTGTCAAAGTCGCATTCCGGCGTGCTCACCTGCATGTTCTGGGCAAGCTCGGGATGGTTCTGCAGTGTCGAGAGCACCAGCTGCCGCCCGTGCGTGAGCGAACGGCGACGCTTGGTCGTCGTGGTGCCGCACATGGTGTTGAGCGTGCGCTCCAGCTGGGTAATCTGATGGCGATGGGCTTTGAGCTTCTGCGTCACCGAGGCCAGTGCCGCCGTCGCCGGATTGAGCTTGGTCACCGTCAGGCCCGTGGTGCGGGCAATCTTTTCCATGTACTCCTTGCGCTCGTACTCGCGGCGCTTATGGCACTTGAGGCTCTTGGGGTCGACCTCCAGGCCCATGCCCGTTCCGGCCCACTCCTCGGCAGTGGCAATGGCCTCGCCCAGAATATCCTCACCGCCGGTGTTGCGGCATTTATCGCACACGCCCAACGGCAGGTACACGCTCACGTTGGGATAGTCGGCCAGTACCGAGAACCAGGTCTCGGCCGTAATATCGCCCACGCAGGCAACGACGACCTCGTTTTCGCGCGGCATGCGCTTAAGGGCGCGCGTGCAGGTGACGTAGGCGGTCTCGTGGCTCGTAGCCGCCGAGACAATGTCGTCGTAAAGGTTTTTGGGCGCCAGGCGCGGCGAGATGATCGCCTCGGTCGGACAGGCAGCGGCGCACAGGCCGCACTTGCGACAGGAGTCGAGGATCTCAATGGCGTCTTCCTCGACCTCAATAGCGTTGACCGGGCACACGTCCATGCACGCGGTGCAGCCGCTCTTTTCGTTTTTGCAGGTCAGGCACGGAATGGTGTTGCCGCGCGGACGCTCCTTGTAGTCAGCAGGATTCCACTGCGGCGCCGACGGATCGAGTGCATCGGTCACGCCGCCAAGCGGGTTTTTAAGAAAGTCGAAACCCTTGCTGATCTCGATAATGTCATCAAACAGATCGTGTTCCTGCGCCATGCGCGGCCCCTCCCTGAGCAGTGCAAACAAGCAAGAGATAATGATACGCTATCGGCCCACACCTCGGGCAAATTACATGCAGAGCACCTTTGGCGGCAAAGAAACCTACAATCTAATACCAGCCCCAACGAATAGGTTTATACAGAGGAGCCCATAGATGAAGATTGCCCTGCTCGAGCCGCTAGGCGTACCCACGCAGACCATCAACGAGCTTGCCGCACCGCTCAAAGAAGCCGGTCACGAGTTTGTATACTTCGACACCAAGACCACCGATCCGGCCGAGCTTGCCCGCCGTAGCGAGGGCGCCGAGGTCGTCATGATCGCCAACAACCCCTACCCTGCCGAGGTCGTCGCCGGCGCCAGCGCGCTCAAGATGATCGCCGTCGCCTTTACCGGCATCGACCACGTGGGGCTTTCCGCCTGCCGTGAGCGCAGTGTTGAGGTACGCAACTGCGCCGGCTACTCCGATGTCTCAGTCGCCGAGCTCGCCCTTGGCCTCACCATCGACGTGCTGCGCAAGGTGGGTGCCGCCGACGCCGCCGTTCGTGCCGGCAAGACGAGCGCCGGCCTTATGGGCATCGAGATCTGCGGCAAGACCGTAGGCATCGTGGGCTGCGGCAAGATCGGTTGCGCCACGGGCCGCCTCTTTAAGGCCTTTGGCGCCCGCGTGCTGGGCTACGCGCGTCACAAACATCCCGAGGCAGCCGAAGCAGGTATTGAGCAGGTCTCGCTCGAGCAGCTGCTTGCCGAGTCCGATATCGTGAGCCTGCACCTGCCCAACAACGACGTCACGCGCAAGAGCTTTGGCGCCGAGCAGTTCGCTCAAATGAGGGACGGCGCTGTCTTTATCAACTGCGCCCGTGGCGCCATCGTGGATAACGATGCCCTTGCCCAGGCGCTCAACGATGGCAAGCTTGCCGGTGCCGGAATCGACGTCTTCGACATGGAGCCGCCGATCCCTGCCGACTACGCGCTTGTCAACGCCAAGAACTGCATCTTTACCCCACACGTCGCGTTCCTCACGCACGAGGCCATGCAGCGCCGCGCCAAGATCGAGTTCGATAACGTTATCGCCTATGTCGAAGGCCACGCACAGAACGTCTGCGAGTTGTAGTAATGCAGTAATTACTGGCCGCAGAACTTCACCTGATAACTC
>CAJLAV010000054.1:0-13281 GCA_905204735.1 uncultured Collinsella sp.
TTGGGCTTCTGCACGTTGACGAGATCGTCGAGGGTGGCCTGGACGAGAGCCATCTGCGCCCGGAGATCCTGCTGTTGCGCTTTGAGGGCGTCTTGCTCGGCGCGCAGTTCGGCGATCTTCTGCGCGTCCTTGTCGGGATCGAGCTGCTTGATCTGCTCCTCCAGCGCGTCGATGCCCTTCTGGATCCGGTCGACGCCGGCCGCTGCGTCGGCGACGCCGGCCTGCGCCCGAGTTATGCCCGCGTCAAGCTCGTCGGATTGCCGCTGCCAATCGCCCCACGCCGCCGCGAGGGCGTCGGCGCCCTGTTGCCACTGAACCCGGGCCGCTTGGAGCTGCCCTGCGGCATCGTCCAACTGCGGGCGCTGCGCGTCGAGCTGCGCCTGACGCTCACGGTCACGCTTGAGCAGCGGCGCCAAGAACTTGCCCGTGTAGCTCTGCGAACATGCCGCGACTTGCTCCGGCGTGCCCGAGACCACGACGGCTCCGCCGCCATTACCGCCCTCGGGGCCCATATCAATCAGGCGGTCGGCAACCTTGATGACATCAAGGTTGTGCTCGATCACCAGAACCGTGTTGCCCGCATCGACCAGGCGCTGCAACACGTCGAGCAGCTGGCGAACATCCTCAAAATGAAGGCCGGTTGTGGGCTCGTCCAAAATGTAAAACGTCTTGCCTGTCTGACGACGATGAAGCTCCTTGGCGAGCTTCACGCGCTGCGCCTCGCCGCCTGAAAGCGTCGTAGCGGGCTGGCCCAAGCTCACGTAGCCCAGACCCACGTCATATAGGGTCTGCAGTTTGCGCTTAATCTGCGGGATATTCCCAAAGAAAGCCAGTGCTTCGGTGACACTCATGTCGAGCACGTCCGAGATCGTCTTGCCGCGGTAGGTAACCTCGAGTGTCTCGCGGTTATAACGCTTGCCGCCACATACCTCACAGGGGACATAGATATCGGGAAGGAAGTGCATCTCGATCTTGATCTGTCCATCGCCCTTGCACGCCTCGCAGCGACCGCCGCTTACGTTAAAGGAGAAACGTCCCGGCGAGTAGCCGCGCGCCTTCGACTCCGGCGTGCTTGCAAATAGCGCACGCAGATCATCCCACAGGCCAATATAGGTCGCAGGGTTCGAACGCGGCGTGCGGCCGATCGGCGACTGGTCGATATCGATTACCTTATCGATGCACTCGATGCCCTCAATCTTCTTGTACGGCCCCACGGGACGCGTCGAACGATGGATGGCATTCGTAAGCGCGGGCGCAATCGTATCGGTGACCAGGGAGCTCTTGCCCGATCCCGAAACACCGGTAACGACTGTGAGCGTACCGAACTCAATCTTGGCGGTAACGTTTTTGAGGTTGTTAGCGCGGGCACCCGTGATCTTAAGACAGCCGCGGCCGGGCTTGCGGCGCTCATCGGGCACGCGGATCATCCGCTTGCCGGTCAAATAGGCACCCGTCATGGAATCGGGGCACGCCATGATATCGGCAGGCGTTCCCGCGGCGACCACGTGTCCGCCGTTAACGCCCGCACCGGGACCCATATCTATCACGTAGTCGGCAGCGCGAATCGTATCTTCGTCGTGCTCGACGACGATAACGGTATTACCGATATCGCGCAAGCGCTCGAGCGTCTTGATCAGGCGCTCGTTATCGCGTTGGTGAAGGCCGATCGACGGCTCGTCCAGAATGTACAGAACGCCCATGAGGCCGGCGCCGATCTGCGTTGCCAGGCGAATACGCTGGGCCTCGCCGCCGGAAAGCGTCGCCGAGGCGCGATCGAGCGTCAGATAGTCGAGTCCGACATCGACCAGAAAACGCAGGCGCTCCAGGATTTCCTTGACGATGCGCCCGCCGATAAACTGCTGACGCTCGGTAAGCTCCAGGCCCTCAAAAAACTCGAGCGACTCGCGACACGACAGGCAGCAGACATCGTAAATGGACTTGCCGCCCACGGTGACGGCAAGCATCTCGGGACGCAGGCGAGCACCGTGACAGCTCGAGCATGGCTCTTCGCGAATGTATTTCTCCAAGCGAGCCCTGGTGTTCTCGTTCGTCGTCTCGCTGTAGCGCTCGTACAGGATGTTGCGCACGCCCGAGAACTTAGTGTCCCACTGGCTGCGACGCCCATCGAGCTTTTGATAGTCGACCGAAATCTTCGTGTCGCCCATGCCATCCAAAAACGCACGACGCACCCGCGGGGGCAGGTCCTCCCATGGCGTATCGGCACTCACCTTAAAGTGTTTGCAGACCGCAGCAAAAATCTGCGGATAATAGTTGGAATTGCCGAACAGGCTGCCAAAGACTCCGTCGGCAATCGACTTTGAGGGGTCTTCGATCAGCGCCTCGGCATCGACTGTCTTTTTAAAGCCCAGGCCATCGCACTCGGGACATGCACCATAGGGCGCGTTGAAGGAGAAATCGCGCGGCTGCAGGTCGTCGATGGAATGCCCGTGCTCCGGGCACGCCAGTGCCAGCGAATACTCCAGCAGCTCGCCCTCGGTTCCCTCGGGAGCGTCACGGTCGGGCAGCATGTACACGTTCACGTTACCGTGCGCCAGTGCCGTCGCCTGCTCAACGGACTCGGCAATGCGACCCAGGGAGTTCTCTCGAATCACGATACGGTCGACCACGACCTCAATGTCGTGTTTGAACTTCTTGTCCAGGTCGATAGGGTCGTCAAGCGAGCGCACTTCGCCGTCGACGCGCACACGGCTAAAGCCCTCCGCACGCAGGTCCTCAAACAGCTTGGCATATTCACCCTTGCGTCCACGAACCACCGGCGCCAACACAAACGCGCGACGGCCCTCCCCCGCCGCCAGCACCTTATCGGCGACCTGATCGGTCGTCTGACGCTCAATGACACGACCGCACTCAGGACAGTGCGGCGTTCCCACGCGAGCAAACAGCAGACGCAGATAGTCGTAAATCTCGGTTACGGTGCCCACCGTCGAGCGCGGGTTTTTGGACGTCGTCTTCTGATCGATCGACACAGCCGGCGACAGGCCGTCAATCGAGTCCAGATCGGGCTTGTCCATCTGGCCCAAAAACTGACGCGCATAGCTCGAAAGGCTCTCGACGTAACGGCGCTGGCCCTCGGCATAGATGGTATCGAACGCCAGCGAGCTCTTGCCCGATCCGGAAAGACCGGTTATGACCACGAGCTGGTCACGCGGAATGGAAACATCGATATCGCGCAGGTTATGCTCGCGCGCGCCACGAATAACGATAGAAGAATCAGACATGGAAGCTCCTTGCCTCCTACAACTTCAAATCACACTGACGATGAGTTTAACGCACTCGACGCGCACAGATGTTCGTAATACAAGATTCGCAGACCTTTAGCTTTGCGTATCGGGCGCTTTGTTTCTCGAAATGCCGTGGAAAGGTTACAGTAATCTAATACTGAACTTAATTTGCTGTACCAGAGGATCGTCCATGACCGAAGATATCCCCCTTGAAATCACTTCGAGCGACATGGCCAATCTGCCCATATTCATCGCCGTCCTTATCGTGGCCGCCGTCGTCGTGCGCGTGTATTTTTCAATCAAACGCAACGAAAAGCCACCCATTGCCCGCGTCTTTTGGTGCGCGACGCTCCTCATCCCGCTCGGCGTGGTAGCTGCATGGGTTACGAATCAATTGCTCGTAAATGAGGGCAGCTCCCTATGGGTCCTTTCTTATTCGGCGCTCGGTGCTGCCGCCGTCATGCTTCTTGTCGAGCCCTTGGTTTCGGGACTTATCGACCAAACCGACCTTACGACGGGAACGGTTGCCTGTATTTGCCGTGACATCCTTGTCATCGCCGCTGTTTCAGCGCTCTCGTTCGTTTCGCTCGAAATTGCCTGCAACGAAACGTTCTATCGCATTCCCGCCAACTCATTCGGGTTTTCCGTCGGGCTGCTCGCGACGGTTCTGCTCTCCCTTTATTTGCTGGGACAGCGTCATGGAGGCGTCATGGCCCTCGTGCCCGTCGTCTGTTGCATCCTTGGCATTGCCGAGCACTTCGTCATAACGTTTAAAGGCGAAGCCATCCTGCCAAGCGATATCTTGGCCCTTGGCACCGCAATGGAAGTGAGCGAGGGATACGAGTTTACCTTTACCGCCGGAATCGTAACCTCTCTCGCCCTGCTGGAGATTTCCCTGGGGCTTCTTTCGCTCATCCGACCGCGAAAGCTCCGTACGCCCACCCATGTCTTCCCCGCTATCGCCGCTAACCTCTGTGCTTTTCTGCTAGTGACCGTTGTGGGGCTCTCAGGCTTTTCCAACATCGACTTGGAGCAGGCGCTGGATTTTGGATTTGACCGTTGGCAGCCCATCACCACGTATGCGTCTCAGGGTTTTATCACTTCGTTCACCGAAATGGTCAACGAGTTGCCCATTGAGAAGCCCAAAGATTATACGCCCGATGAGGCGCAGAGCATCGAGCAGGAGCTCGCCGCCGTCTACGACAGCACATATGGCTCGAGCGAACAGCGCGCGGCGGCCGTTGCCCAGTTCAATGAAATCAAGCCGACGATTGTTGCCGTCATGAACGAGAGTTTTAGCGACCTTTCGTGCTTTGAGCAGCTCCAGACGGCCGGGTACACCGGCCCCGCATTCTACAACTCGCTTCCCGACACACTTGTTCGCGGCACCATGCTCGCTTCGGTCGCCGGTGGCGGAACGGCGAACTCCGAATTCGAATTTTTGACCGGAGCGACAACGGCCTTTGTCGGATTAGGCAAAATCCCCTATCAGCTGTATCAGATGAATGGCGTCAACAGCCTGGCAAAGGACCTTAAAGAGCTTGGGTATACCGCTACCGCTATGCACCCGCAAAACCCCGTCAACTACCATCGCGATAAAATCTATCAGCAGCTGGGCTTTGGAGACTTTCTTTCAATCGGCGATTTCGAAGGTGCGCCCTATTACCATGCCGGCGTATGCGACTACGCCACCTACGACAAGATACTCGACCTGCTTAGAACCGACGAAGCCCCGCAGTTCATCTTTGACGTCACGATGCAAAATCACGGCGGCTACGACTATGGCACCGTTCCCGCCGAAGAGCTGACAAACTATTGGGTCGAGGGAGCCAGTGAGGGTGCCAACAGCGCGCTCAACACCTATCTCACCTGCATCAACGCATCCGACCGGGACCTCGAGTACTTTATCAACGAGCTCCGCAATATCGGCAGACCGGTTGTTCTTGTCTTTTTTGGCGACCATCAGCCGAGCGCCGCAACGACTCTCAACGACGAGCTGTACCCTCAGGAAGATACGGCAAGCCACGCTTTCCGTATCTATCAGTCGACATATCTCGTCTGGGCTAACTATGAGATCGCCGGCAATACCGAGCTCAACGTCTACGACACCGTCGGGGCAAACGAGATTGCAGCCATTACCCTTAATAAGATCGGCGCCCCGCTCACCAATTACCAAAAGGCCCTGCTTGCGACAAGGTCAGATGTGCCCACCATCAATGTCGCCGGCTATCTCGGTGCCGACGGGCTGCGCTACGACTTGGAATCGGAAGACAGCCCCTACGCCTCGACGATCGACAAGCTGCAGCGCATGCAATACCTCGAGTTCGCCAGCAAAGTTCAGTAAGCCCGCCCATTCGTTTGGGCCCATCGTATTGCAAGCACGCTCGGCCCAAACGCATCGCAAATGACTCCCGCTCGCAAACGAGGGTACAATGACGCTCGTGTCACATCGCGGGGCCCCGGCCCCAGCATATACAAAGGAGTCATACATGGGTTGCGAACACGCACAGGCCGCCGGCGGACAAACGTCGCCGTCGCAATTTGAGGAGAACACGCTGTCCGAGGTCAAGCGCGTCATCGCCGTGCTTTCCGGCAAGGGCGGTGTCGGCAAGTCATTTGTCACCGGTGCCATCGCCACCGAGCTTGCCCGTCACGGCCACAAGGTCGGCGTCCTCGATGCCGACATTACCGGTCCCTCTATCCCCAAGATGTTCGGTATGAGCGGACGCCACGTCCATGCCCTTGGCAACCTTATGCTGCCCGAGATCTCCGAGCACGGCGTCAAGGTCATGAGCTCCAACCTGCTGCTCCAAAACGAGACCGACCCCGTCCTTTGGCGCGGTCCGGTCATCGCAGGCGCCATTAGGCAGTTCTGGAGCGAGACCTCGTGGGGCCCCATCGACTACCTGCTGGTCGACATGCCTCCGGGAACAGGCGACGTCGCGCTCACCGTCTTCCAGTCGCTGCCCGTCGACGGCATCGTCATCGTCACGAGCCCGCAGGATCTGGTCTCGATGATCGTCGCCAAGGCGGTCAACATGGCCGAGAAGATGAACGTCCCCATTCTGGGCATTGTCGAGAACATGAGCTATATTGAGTGCCCCGACTGCGGCAAGAAGATCGAGGTCTTTGGCAAGAGCAAGCTCCCCGAGGTCGCAGAGCGCTATAACCTCGACATCTTGGGCAAGCTTCCCATTAATCCGGCACTCGCCGAGGCCTGCGATAAGGGCGAGGTCGAGACCGCACTGCCCGATGGCATGTTGCCCAAGGCAGTCTCTGCCGTCGAGGCCATTACCCCGCACGAGACCGACGAGGCCTAAGTGAACACGAGCGCCTTCTATGACGTCCTGGTAATCGGCGGCGGGGCTTCAGGCCTCGCCGCCGCCATTACGGCCGCATGCGCTGGCAAAAGCGTCTGCATCGTTGAGCGCGATGTCGCCTGCGGCCTTAAGCTCCTTGCGACCGGCAACGGCCGCTGCAACCTCTCCAACGAATCGATTGATCCACAGCGGTATAACCACCCCGCATTCGTCGAATCCGTTATGGGCCCCCAGCCCGAACAAGAGCTTATGGGTTTCTTCTCCTCGCTGGGCATCATGACAACCTCCGAGGAAGGCCGGCTGTACCCGCGCTCCCTTCGCGCCGAATCGGTGCGCGACGCGCTTCTCAGCGTTTGCGACCGCCTAGGCATCACCTTAATCTGCGGAGCCAACGTTGCCTCGGCGCACAAAGCTTCCGAAGGCTGGGCACTCCAAATAGACCGTCCAGCGCGGGCACTCAAGGCAAAAAAGCACGATGACCGAAAATCGGAGCTCCGCTCGCTTCGGAAAGCGCTCACCGATGTCCCTCGCAAGAACGAGGCCCTGCAGGCACATGCCGTAATTATCGCTACGGGCGGCAAACCCACCGGTATCGCCGATACGTTTCGCCTCCCCCTCACTTCGCTGCGCCCCATCCTCTGCCCCGTATCGGCAACGGTCGTTGGCGATCGGGCGGCACTCAAAACGTTGGATGGCCTGCGCGTCCGTGCCCGCTTGACGCTCGCCCGCAATCATAATGAGCTCTGGCACGAAGACGGTGAGGTGCTGTTTCGAACCTTCGGTATCTCGGGCGTCGCTGTCTTCAACCTCTCTCGTCGTATCCAGCACGGCGATACGATCCTGCTCGACGTTTTCCCCGACCTCTCCAAAGACGAGTTGCTCGATATGCTCAACCGGCGCGTTGAGCTGCTCGGCGGCTTTTCGCCCCGCGATCCCCGTTGGCTCGACGGCATGCTCGCCCCGCAACTCTCCCGCGTCGTCTGCACAGCGTTCGAGCAGTGCCATCCAGACTCCAACGATGTCATCCACCTGGTCTCGATCCTCAAACACTTTAAGTTGCTCGTCGAGGGAACAGCCGAGGAGCGCTCAGCGCAGGTCACGCGTGGTGGCATATCTGTCGAGAGCATCTCAACACCCAGCCTACGCGCGCGCAGCGTTGTCGACGCCCCGCTTTACGTCTGCGGTGAAGCGCTCGACATCGACGCCGATTGCGGAGGCTTTAACCTTGCGTGGGCCTGGATCTCGGGCATTCGCGCTGCAAGCAGCCTGTAGCCGCGCAGTCTATAATCAAAAACGCATTCGGGCCGTCTGGGATACCGGACGGCCTCTTTCTTGCCTCTAAGGAGACCTCGATGATCGAAATCACCCAAGTCAACGCGTCGCTCGATGAAGCCGGCGATGAAAATGCTTGCCTCATCGTTGGCAAGCGAGTCGCCAAGCGCGTCTTACGTTGCAAGGACTCCGAGATCAAGTCCATCGAGCTCCACCGCAAGTCAATCGACGCTCGCAAAAAACGAGACGTCCATTTTATCCTGAGCTTTCGTGTTGAGCTGACTAGTCCCCACCTCGAGCGAGAAGCGGTCGACAGCGTTGCCGAGCGTGACCACTCGCGCGTACGCGCGATAGAAGACGATGAGCCTTCATTCCCCTCCCCCGCCTCCGACGCACCTCAAGAACGCCCTGTCGTTGTCGGCGCCGGATGCGCCGGCCTTTTCGCTGCGCTTACGCTCGCCGAAGCAGGTCTTAAGCCCTTGCTCATCGAGCGCGGCGACCCGGCATTTCGCCGCTCGCAGGCGATCGATCTCTTTCTAAAGGAGCGCATTCTCGACCCCGAGAGCAATATCCAGTTTGGCCTGGGCGGCGCGGGAACCTTCTCGGACGGCAAACTCAATACGGGAACCAAAAATCCCGCCCATCGCCTTATCCTCGAAACCTTCGTCGAGGCGGGTGCGCCCCGCGATATTCTGTGGGATGCCAAGCCGCACATTGGCTCCGACATCCTTCCCACGGTTGTCACCGCTATATCCCAGCGCATCGAGCAGCTCGGAGGTGTCGTCCGTTATCGAACGAAGCTCGTCGACATTCGCATCGACGCGTCTGGCGCCATCACCGGTATTGATGTCCAATCGTCCCAAGACGCCGCTTGTGAACCAATCGAGACAAAGCACCTCATCCTCGCCTGCGGGCATTCTGCTCGCGATATTTTTGAACTCCTTAAGGGCCACAACGTGGCCCTCGCACAAAAGACCTTTGCCATGGGCGTTCGCATCGAGCATCCGCAGCGCGACATCGACCGAGTCCAATACGGAGCCTCGGCGGGACATCCTGCCCTCGGAGCAGCCCCTTACAAGCTCGTCGCCCATCTTCCCAACGGCCGCAGCGTGTTCTCGTTTTGCATGTGCCCCGGCGGGCAGGTTGTCGCCGCCTCTTCCGAGCAGGGCCACCTGTGCGTCAACGGCGCCAGTCTCAATGCCCGCGACGGACGCAACGCAAATGCCGCCCTGCTCGTTAACGTCACACCCGAGGACCTTCCCAACGATGACCCGCTCGCCGGCATCGAGCTCCAGCGTGCCTGCGAGGCGGCCGCCTATCGCCTGGGCGGTTCCAACTGGAACGCACCGGCACAGCTCGTCGGAGATTTCCTCGCAGGACGTGCCAGCAAGGCACCCGGAAAGGTAAAGCCCACCTATCCGCTCGGTGTGACCTGGACGGCAATTGACGAAGCCTTGCCGCAGCATATCGTCGAGTCGCTTCGTTTGGGAATCCCCTTGCTCGGCAAAAAGCTGCGCGGCTACGACCGCCCCGACGCCGTCCTCACCGGCGTGGAGACACGTTCGAGCTCGCCTGTCACCGTCACCCGTGACCGAACATGCCGCGCCGTATCGACCCCGGGCCTCTACCCTTGCGGCGAGGGGGCTGGATATGCCGGCGGCATCATGAGCGCGGCCACCGACGGCATCCGTTGTGCCGAAGCCCTGATCGCGGACCTCTAACGCACGAATTTCTGCGCGCAAAAGACACAGGCCCCGAGCTCCACAGGGAACTCGGGGCCTGTTCGCTATTTCTTAAACCGTGTACCCTGGCGTTTTCTGCCCGATGCGAACGTGGAACCCTTGCGGGCCTGCGAACGTAAGCGCTCGATCGTCTCGTCCTCAGACGCGCCCTCGAGCATCGCCCGAATCTGAACGACGGCATCGCGCAGGCGCGCCGCCTCCTCAAAGTCCATGGCGGCAGAAGCGTTGCGCATATCCTCTTCCATGGTTTCGACGATCCGCACAAGCTCGTCATGCGGCAGTTCTTCCAACTGCTCCGCAAGTGTCTGCTCGGGCGCCACCGTTTCCGGCACGCCGCCCTCGCCCGACTCATCGGGCGTATAGAATGCGCCATGACCAAGAGAGTCGCCCTTCGAGCGCCCCTTGGAGCCCACAGTTTTTTCGGCCTCGGCAATAAAACTTGAGATGTCGTTGATGGCCTTGCGCACTGTCTTGGGCACAATGCCATGTTCTTCGTTATATGCCATCTGAATCTCGCGACGGCGCTGCGTCTCCTCGATGGCCTCTTTCATCGAATCGGTCACAACGTCTGCATACATGATGACTTCACCATCGGCGTTACGGGCCGCACGGCCAATCGTCTGAATCAGCGAACGGCGGTTGCGCAAGAAGCCTTCCTTATCGGCATCGAGAATTGCCACCAGTGAGACCTCGGGGAGATCCAAGCCCTCGCGAAGCAGGTTGATGCCAACGAGAACATCGATCTTGCCCTCGCGCAGCGTTCGCAGGATCTCGACACGGTCCATTGTCGCCGTATCAGAGTGCATGTAATTGACCTTAATGCCCGCGTCGAGCAGATGGTCGGTCAGGTCCTCGGCCATGCGCTTGGTCAACGTGGTCACCAGCACGCGCTCCTTGCGGGCAACGCGCTCGCGAATCTCGTCCTCAAGATCGTCAATCTGGCCGCGAACTGGACGCACGTCAATCTTGGGGTCGAGCAGGCCAGTCGGACGAATAATCTGCTCCACATCGTTTTGGCTCACCCGCAGCTCGTAGTCGCCCGGCGTGGCCGAAACATAGATAAACTGGGGTATCCTTGCCTCAAACTCATCGAAACGAAGCGGGCGGTTATCGAGCGCCGAGGGCAGGCGAAAACCGTGTTCCACCAGCGTCACCTTACGCGAGCGGTCACCTTCGTGCATGCCGCGAATCTGCGGCACCGTCACATGGCTCTCATCGATGATGCAGAGCATATCCTTGGGAAAGTAATCGATTAGGGTAAACGGCGGCTCACCCGGCTTGCGACCGTCCAGATGACGCGAGTAGTTCTCGATGCCGTTGCAAAAGCCCATCGTCTCGAGCATCTCAAGATCATAATCGGTACGCTGCTGCAGACGCTGCGCCTCGAGCAACTTGTCGGTCGCCTTGAGCTCCGCCACGCGCTTCTCGCATTCTTCGCTGATCGATTTCAGAGCCGCCTTGACCTTCGGCTTCTCGGTCACGTAGTGCGATGCCGGCCATACGGGAATGGCCTCGTACTCATGAAGCATCTCACCGGTGACCTCATCGATCTCGGCAATCAGCTCGACCTCGTCGCCAAAGAACTCAAACCGCAACGGATGCTCGGCATAAGGCGGATACACGTCAACAACATCGCCGCGCACGCGGAACGTGCCACGTGCCAGGTCATAGTCATTGCGATCATATTGAATGTCGATAAGTGCATGGATAAAGTCATCGCGCTCGAGCGGCACCTTCTTGTCGACGTTTGGAGCCAGACCCGCATAGTCCTCAGGAGAGCCAATGCCATAGATACACGAGACCGATGCGACGACAATCACATCGCGTCGAGAGAGCAGCGATGCGGTCGCCTGATGTCGCAACATCTCGACCTCTTCGTTAATCGAGGAATCCTTCTCGATATACGTATCGCTTTGCGGCACATACGCTTCGGGTTGATAGTAATCGTAGTACGACACAAAATAGACCACAGCATTGTTGGGAAAGAATTCCTTGAGCTCGCTGGCGAGCTGAGCGGCAAGCGTTTTATTGGGGGCCATGACCAGCGTCGGCTTCCCCAGGGCCTCAATAGTCTTAGCCATCGTGAAGGTCTTGCCCGAACCAGTCACGCCCAGCAAAACCTGATAGCGATCTCCGTCCCTCACACCCTGTACAAGCGACTCAATGGCCTTAGGCTGGGAACCAGCGGGCTCGTATGGAGACACGACCTCAAACGGCACCTCAGAGCCCTCAACGCCAAAACGTTTGAGCTCTCCTCCAACACGCTCAACTTCAAATTCCGCCATGGATACTCCTAACTCATATATCTGCAGTATACGCAGGCGGCAGGCATAGTCCTATACGAACCGATCGGGATAGAGGGTCTTGTAGCGAACCCAGGCATTATTGACACGAATCAGATACACCTGCGTCTCGGGAAAGGTGATTGCATTATGAAGCGACGTGCTCTGCTGCGCCCATCCGTCGACATTGCCCATGCCGGCGTTATAGGCGGCAATGGCACTGTCAGTCGACCCGTTAAAATACGTTAGAAGATACGAAAGATACGCACAACCAAACTCGATGTTCGTAGCGGGATCGTTAAGGTCGCCGGCTGAATACTCGCTGCCATCGACAAGACCCTTGGCAATCATATCCTGGGCAGTCTCGGGCATCAGCTGCATCAATCCCTGTGCGCCTTGATTCGACGCAGCCTCGGGATCCCAATTCGATTCTGACTTTATGACAGCACACACCAGATACGGATCAAGATTGTGCGAAATGCTCGATTGCTTTACGTACGCCTCATAGTCAATTGGATACAAAGGCTTAAAGAAGGCGGCAGGAGCATACGAGTAGACGAGCGAAATAAGGCCGAAGACAAACATAACGGCAAGTGGCGCCACGCGATACCACGTAAAGAAACGTGTCTTAGGCATCGGTCTCCTCCCTATCCACTACATCCTCGAAGCCATGGCGCGCAAGCCATGCGTCCAGTTGTTCAAAGACTGAATTGTCGCCTGCCGTATTATCGATTACCGTCGTAGCGAGATTGCAAAGCGAAGCCTCATCAGGTTGGCATGCAGAGCGAGCATCAAAATCAGAGGACTCCATACCACGATGAATAGCACGCTCGCGACGAACTGCTAAAGGAGCGCTGATAACCAGAATTTCATCAGCCAGGCCAAAAGCATCCTCAAAACCAGTCGGGGCAGAAACCTCGACAACCGCAAAGGGATAACGGGGGGACGAAACCGTGCAGCAAACCGGATCAAGAATCCTCAGTGACAGCTGTTCGATGAGAACCGGATGAACGATGCCATTGAGCCGCGCAACTGTATCAGGAGAGGCGAAAGCTCGAGCAGCGAGGACATTGCGGCGAATGCCGCCCTCCCCGTCCAGAATGTCCCAACCGAATTCTTCCGCGAGGGCATTGACGATATCGGAGCCTGGCACATACAGCGATTTGGCAAGCTCATCCAGATCGATAAGCATGGCGCCATGAGATTCGAGATAGCGGCAGGCAGTCGATTTACCCGAAGCAATATTGCCTAAGACAAAAACGGTAAACATCAAGTCCTCCCTAACGCCAATGGGAGTTATTATCGCGCAAATACAAAAGAAGGACTCAAAATACAGCCAAACAGTAAGACAAGCTAAACGAAGGCAAGTTCTTGTATTACAACTCTCTATTAAACGCAAAAAAGGGGGAGGCCGCGAGGCCTC
>CAJLAV010000055.1:0-13139 GCA_905204735.1 uncultured Collinsella sp.
CGCCATGCCCGTACTTGACGAGGGCATCGAGCAGGGGAACACCCGACAGCTCGCAAAATGGGCGCGCAATAGCCTCCATATGATCAAAACCACGCCGCCGAAACGCTGCCGCCGTCGCAGGCACAAACACCACCGCATCCGCGCCGGACAGCACACCTCCATAGCGATCGGGCGCTACGACCTGGGCATGCAGGGCGGTGTCGTAGAGCAGCTCCGCCAGATACGGAGCCAGACGTCGCTCGCCCGCATCCTTGTACGCTTTAATGATGCGCGGCAGCGGATGCGCATAGACGGCGCACGCCAGGCAGCGGTCGAGCGCCTCCGCCATTGCCGAGGACGTGCCCTCGACCGAACACTCAGTGCACAGCAAATCCCCAAACGGGGCGCCGCATCGGGTGCAGCTATGACGTGGGTCGATGAGCGTGAGCGCAGCCAAGCAGTCTTGGCAAATAAGCGCACCGGCGCGCTCGCAGCCGGCACATCGTGTTGGCGACAATGCCTCGAGCGCCTCGCGTGCCACCCGCTCGGCAAACGGTAGCAATTCGTCCGCAAACGGTAGGGCACCGGCACCCTGCAGACAGCTCAATATGTTCAGATGGCTCTTCAAGACACAACCCTCCCTACGTTCGGTCGCAGGGAGGGTTGTTGATTCGGCGCTATGATACCCCGATGCGCTCGGGGCAAGGCGGGCTAAATCCGCTCGCGGGTGTTATTCGCCGGCGGGCGGTTGTGGTGCGGACGAAGACGGGGTCGAGCCCTCGCCACCATCCTGGCGCGGCTTGCGGGAACGGCGACGGCGACGGCGCTTTTGACCCTGGTCGGCCGAGCCCTCGCCACCGCGATTCTCGCGCGGCTCGCGCTCGTCACGAGCGGCGCCACGCGAAGCCTTGGCAGCCGCTCCCCCGCCATCCCCGGGACGACGGCGCGTGACCTTGACCTCGCCATCCGAGACCTGATCGGCCACGGAGGGCACTGAGGGCTTCTGTTGCGCGCCCGAGGAATGGCGACGGCGCGGACGCGGCGCGCGCTCCTCCTCGCCACGTGACTTGCCGCTCTTGTCGACAGGCGCATCGGAGGCTGAGGCGCCCTTGGAAGCGGCACCGGCCTCGCGAGCAGCTGCGGCGCGGAAGGCGTCCTCGCGCTCCTCGCTCGACAGATGACGGCGGCGGCGACGTGTGGGGTTCATGCCGCCGCCGCGATTCTGCTGCTGGGGCTGCTGAACCTCGCGCTCGCGAGAGGCGTTCTTGCCCGCGGCTGCAACCTCGGTAGCATCGCCCGAGCCCGCGCGCTTGCGACGGCGACGGCCATCGGCCGCCCCCTCGGCCTCAGGTGTCTCGGCCTTACCGCGGCCTTTTCCGCGGCCACGGCCCTCGCCCTGGCCCTGACCGGCGCGAGCATCGGATTCGGCATCGCGACGACGGCGCTTGGGCATCGATATGCCCGCCAGGCGATCGGCGTTCGACAGGCCATCGCCCACGTCGACGCCGTTCTCGCGGTCGAGCTCCATGAGCGCCAGGCGCATCTCGGGCGACTCGATGCGCTCGAGCACGTCGCGCGTCACGCAGTCGGGACGGCAGTTGCAACCCTGCTCGGCTGCCTTCTTTTTGCAGCCCTCCGAGCAGGTCATATCGGCCAGGTTGACCTTAAAGACTTTGCCGTTCTCCAGGCGCAGCACCAGCTGCTCGCGCGGTGTGTCATATTCCTGGATACGCGCCTTGCCAAGCGGCGTATCGATGAGCGTCTTCTTTTTGGGCGCACGGCTCTTAAAGTCCTTGTACGCCTCGAACTCATAGCGCAGGCAGCACATCAGGCGGCCGCAAACGCCGCTGATCTTGGACGAGTTGAGCGGTAGGTCCTGCTCTTTTGCCATGCGAATCGAGACGGGCTCAAACTGTCCGCCAAAGCGCGTGCAGCAGAGCTCCTGTCCGCACTGGGCATAGCCGCCCACCAGGCGGGTCTCGTCGCGCACGCCGATCTGACGCATGTCGACGCGAATGTGCAGCGTCGAGGACAGGTCCTTGACGAGCTGACGAAAATCGACGCGTTCCTCGGCCGCAAAGTAGAACACGGCCTTCTCGCCGCCAAACAGGTACTCGACGCCAACCGGCTTCATCTCGAGGTCGAGCTCTTTGACCAGACGGCGGAAATCGACCATCGCCTCGTCGCCCTGGATGGCAAGATCGTCGGCAAGCTGCAGGTCGATGTCGCTCGCCACGCGTAGCACGGGCTTGAGCGGCTGACCGATCTCGTCGAGCGGCACCTCGAAGGGATCGGCCGTGACCAGGCCGATCTCGGTTCCGCGCTCGGTGGAGCAAATGGCATAATCGGCCTCGAGGATATCCAGATCCTGCGGGTCGAACCACAGGTCGCGCGAGGCGTAGGTAAACTTAACGGGTACGACTAACGGCATTTCAGTGCCTTCCTGATATCGAGCAGCATGACCTCGATGGCCAGCTGGGGAGTAACGTTTCTGGCGATGTTGCGCTCGGCGGTCGCGACCGCCTCGAGCGCCCGGGTGGCACCCGCAACATTCGTCGCGGCGGCAAGCCGACCGATCGTGTCGCGCACGTCTTCGTTCACGACGTCGGCCGCCTCGTCCTGAAGTGTCAGCAGCACGTCGCGCATGAGCGTCCGTGCGCTCGCCAGCGCTTCCATGATACCCGAACGCTCGCGCGCGTTGAGTTCGCGCTTGTTACGGTCCTCAAGCTGCTTCAATGCTCCACGCGACAGGTAATCGGCGTTTTGCTCGAGCACCTTTTCCTGCGTGGACTTGACCTCGGCGAGCGGCGCCTTGACGGCGACGATGAGCGACTTGGCGCGACTGAGCACATCGGCCTCGTCGGCAGCGATGAGAGAATCGATGGCGCGGACCATCTGGCGGCGAGCATCCTGGCGCTCGGCACTCTTAAGGAACTCGATGCCGCGTGTGGGGCTTCCCGCCACGGCGACCGCCATGCGGCAACGCGCGAGATCCTGACCCGTCGCGCGGCTCACGGCCTGCGCGGCCACGGTGGGCGACACCAGCCGAAACGGCACGCACTGGCAGCGGCTCACGATGGTGGGCAACATCACGTCTGCCGAGGTGCCCAGCAAGATAAACATAACGCCCTCGGGCGGCTCCTCGAGTGTTTTGAGCAGTGCGTTGGCGGTGTTGGCGCGCAGCTGCTCGGCACGGTCGATGATGTAGACCTTGGCCTTGGCACGGATGGGCGCCAGAGGCACGTCGTCGAGCAGCTCGCGGGTCTGGGCGATGAGGTAGCCCGTGGCGCTCTCGGGCGTGTAATAGTGCACGTCGGGGTGCGTATGGCGGGCGACGCGCACACAGCTATCGCATGAGCCGCAGCCATCCTGCTCGCACAGGAAGGCCTGAGCGAGCGCCCACGCGGCGTCGAGCTTGCCCGCGCCGGGCGCGCCCAAAAACAGGTAGGCGTGCGATGCGCGGCCGCTGGCGACGGCATTGGTCAAAAAGTCGCGCACGCGCTCTTGGGTGTCGAGCTTGGCCAGCAGGCTTGCCTGAGCGGGGGCCATGTTACTCGGCCTCCTTGGCAAGCGCGGCGGCGGCGACATCTTGCGGAATGTCGAGGCCGTAGGCGCGAACCTGCTCGACCGTCTGCGCGAAGACGTCCTCGATGGACGCGGTCGCGTCGATGAGCTTTACGCGGTTTGGTTCCTCGGCGGCAATGGCGCAAAATCCCTGGTAGACGCGCTCTTGGAAGGCCATGCCTTTTGCCTCCATGCGATCTGCCGCGCCACGGGCTGCCATGCGTAGCGCCGCCTGCTCGGGTGTGATGTGGTAGACGAGCGTGAGCGCCGGATGCGTACCGGCGACAGCCAGGTTGTTGGCGTCGCGCACCATCTGACGGTCGAGACCATCGGCAAACGCCTGATAGCAGGTCGTGGAATCGTAGAAACGGTCGCACAGGACCACCTTGCCGGCCGCAAGGGCGGGGGCGATGACCTCGTGCACCAGCTGGGCACGCGCTGCCTCGTAGAGCAGCAGCTCGCAGGTGTCGCCCATCGCCGTGTTGGCGGGGTCGAGCAGCAGAGCACGGATCTTTTCGCTGATGGCGGCGCCGCCCGGCTCGCGCAGAGTTACGACCTGATAGCCAGCGAGGTCGAGCGCGCGGGCCAGCAGGCGCGCCTGCGTGGACTTGCCGGCGCCGTCGACGCCTTCGAGCGTGATAAAGCTATGTTGAACGGGCTCAAAAGCCATGGGCGCAGCCCCTTCCTACAAGGCGCGTAAATGCGATTTATAGCAACCAAGCCATGATACCCCAGTGCTCGGTGCGTCCCCAATGGCTAAAGGTGCCTTTCCAAAGTTGCGGTGAAATAGGGACTGATTGAAGCTCTGAGACCGCCAAACAGTCCCTATTTCACCGCAACTTATGATGGGGAATTTTGGACGCTGGGTATAATCGTCGTATTGCATTGAAATGTGGCGAAAGGAGTGGCAATGTCTCGGTATTGCGCCTCGTGCGGCAAGCGTCTTGCAGATGATGCCAAGTTCTGCACCTCGTGCGGTGCACCCGTTGAGCAAACAGCCGCGAGCGATAGCCAGCCCGCTTTTGAGCAGACCGGCTCCCTTGATGCGCCGCAAGCCAAGGCGGACGACCCCCTCGCCTATAGCCCCGACCCCGCCGCAAGGACCGAGGCCGTCGAGACCACGCAGCGCATACCCGTCGCGAGCGGCTCGTCCCAACAGCAGCCGGCTCCCGCATACGCGCCCGCTTCGCCACAGACCCCCGCTTCCAAAAAGAGCGGCACCGGGCCGCTTATCGCCGTTATCGTTGTGCTGGTGGCGATCATCATCGCCCTGGTCATTTTCTTTGTGATCAAGCCTTTCGACAACGCCGGTACGCAGACGACCGCCGAGGTTACCAAGCTGCACCACGATGTTGACGATGATGACCTTGAGCCTCTCGGCGATCCCAATAGCCTTTACGACGATGACGATGATGACGACGAGGATGGCGGCGAAGCAACGCTCTCTGAGCAGAACCTCTACCGCCGACTGAGCGAATACTACGACCTGCTCGAAGATCTCGACAGCCAGGTCCGTGGCTGCGCGCAGAACTTCAACGGCAACTATCTGGAAGAGGATCGAACCACCCGTCAAAATCTCGCCGACGTCGCCGAGCGCACGGAGGACACCATCGAGCAGTATTACGACATCGTCGAGGACCTGGACGTCCCGACGAGCTCCAAGAACTACAGCTCCTGGAAGGACATCATCGCCCTGTACGACGACCTGGATCACCGCATTGACGCAATCTGTGATGCCTGGGAGATCAGCCTGAAATACGCCAAGCCTGCGGACCACAAGAATGAGATCGTGGCGCCGCTGTCGCGCGACAACGTGGCGGGCACCAATGACAATAAGTACCGCCTAGACTTTGAGGAGCGCTATCCCGGCGCCAAGCCTGTCGAGGTGAACTAGCGCTTTGTCGTTCCCGAGCCGGCAGTTAGGGACGTTCCTAAACTGCCGGCAGAAAAAGAACGTCCCTAACTGCCGGTCAAAAAAACGAGCGAGGATCGCGGGGTCCTCGCTCGTTTTTTTGGGCAATGTTTCGACTGCGCCGTTACTTGTCGGCGGCTGTTTTCTTGGCAGTCGACTTCTTCGCGGTCGTCTTTTTGGCGGCAGTGGCTTTCTTAGCCGTCGTCTTCTTGGCCGCCGTCGTCTTCTTTGCCGTGCTCGCCTTGGTTGTGGTCTTGCGACCGCGGGCGGGCTTCTTCTCCTTGGTCGGGCAGTCCATGTTGACGCAGATACGCCACGGACCGCGCGCCGTGTTGACCACCACGATGGGGGCGCCGCACTCGGGACAGGTCTCGCCCGTCGCCTCGAGCTTGCCACGCGCCGGCAGCGGATAGCTCACGCCGCAGTCATCGTAGTTGGTGCAGCGGATAAAGCGCTTGCCGCTCTTCTCGCTCTTGTGCGCGATCAGGTCGCCATGGCGTCCGGCCTCGGCACACACCTTGCACTCGCCCACTTTAAGGTCGGGCTCGTAGTTGGTGGGGCACGTCGGGTTCACGCAGATCTCGAAAGCCTTCTGGCGGAACGGCTGACACTTGATGCGCGGCGCACCGCATTCGGGGCACACGGCGGCCTCGCCCTCGAGCGGGCTCACCTTGACGCCGCTCGGGACCGGATAGGTCACGTCGCAGTCGGGCCAGCCCATGCAGCCAATGAAGCTGCCACGGGTCTTGGCGCTCGTCTTCATAACCAGGTCCTTGCCGCACTTGGGGCAGGCGCCCACGCGCGCATCAGCCGTGACGGCGTCGCTGATGGCGTTGCCGAGCTCCTGCGTATGCTTGAGCAGCTCGTCGAGCACGCCGGCCAGCAGCGCACGCGAGTGCGTCACGACATGCTCTTCGGTGTCCTCGCCGCGCTCGACGCGAGTCATGTCGCCGTCGAGCTCGCTGGTCATATCGGGACTCGTTATGCGCGGGGCAAACTGCGTCAGCGCGTCGATGATGGCGATGCCCAGCTGGCTCGGCTCAACGGGATCGTTTTTGAGATAGCGCACGGCATACAGGCGCTCGATGATGCTCGCGCGCGTGGACTTGGTGCCCAGGCCGCGCTTTTCCATCTCCTGCACGAGCTTGCCCTGGCTGTAGCGCGCGGGCGGCTCGGTCTGCTTGTCCTCAAGCTTAATGTCGAACACGTCGACCGTGTCGCCCTGCTCTAGCGGCGGCATCTGCTCGTCGCGCTTGAGTCCGTACGGGTACGCCTCGCGGAAACCCGGGGTCACGAGCACATCGCCCGAAGCCACGAACGGCTCACCGTTCACGTCGAGCTCGAGCTTGGTATTCTCGATGGTCGCGGGACCCATAAGCGTCGCCAGGAAGCGGCGGGCGATGAGGTCGTAGAGCTTGCGCTGGCCGCCATCGAGCGTGGACGGATCGCCTTCGCCCGTGGGGTAGATGGGCGGGTGGTCGGTGGTCTCGACTTTGCCGCGCGTGGGCTTCATGGGGCCGGCGAGTACCTTTTTGCACACGGGCGCCAGCGCCGGGTTGATCTTTGCCAGGTCGCTCACCACGGCGCCCAGATCGAGCGTCGCGGGGTACACGGTGTTGTCGACACGCGGATAGCTGATGAGGCCCGCCATGTAGAGGGACTCGGCGATGCGCATCGTACGCGCAGGCGAGATGCCCTCGGCCGCGGCGGCAGCCTGCAGCGAGGTCGTCGCAAACGGCGTGGGCGGCTGCTGCTTGCGGGAGCGCTTGGTCACCGCGGCGACGGTTGCCGTCGTAGCGCCGTCGACGTGGCCGTACGCCGTCTCGGCAGCATCTTTATCGGTAAAACGTGCCGTCTTGTGCGCAATCTTAAAGCGGTCATCCTCGGCAGCACCCTGAGCGGCACCCATGCCGCGAATCTGCCAATAGTCCTCGGGCACAAACGCCATGCGCTCGCGCTCGCGCTCGACCACCAGGGCAAGCGTCGGCGTCTGCACGCGGCCGGCGGAGCGCACGTTGCCAAAGCCGCCAAACTTGGCGAGCGTCAGGTAGCGCGTGAGCACCGCACCCCAAATGAGGTCGATGTGCTGGCGGCTCTCGCCGGCGTCGGCCAGATTCTGGTCGAGCGAGACAAGATTATCGAAGGCCTGCGTAATCTCGGCCTTGGTAAACGAAGAATACTGAGCGCGGGCGACCGGCAAGTCCGGCGCGACCTCGCGCACCTTGTTGAGGGCGTCCGAGCCGATCAGCTCACCCTCGCGATCGAAGTCCGTGGCGATGATGACGCTGTCGGACTTCTTGGCAAGGTTCTTGAGCGAACGAATGAGCTCCTTCTCGGCCGGCAGCTTAATGACGGGCGCCCAGGTAAGGTAAGGCAGGCTCTCAAGCTTCCAGCCCTTGATGGAGATACCATCGGCAAGGAACGGCTTGCGCTTGGTGTCGTACGGCGGGCGGGCCAAGCCATCGGGCATATCGGCCGGCAACATCTCGCCGTCCTCGGTGACCGAATACCAACCCAGCTTTTTATCGAACAGCACACTGTCGCAAAAATCGGGTGCCAGGATGTGACCGGCAAGGCCGATGGTCACGCACTCCTCGCCCTTCCACTCAAAACGGTAGATGGCGGTGTTGTACACCTTGTCCTTTTTGGGCTTACCCGTGGACAGCCGCTCGGCGATTTGACGCGCGGCATCGTTTTTCTCGGCGATGATGAGCTTCAAAAGAGGCTCCTATCTCGTATCTCTGCGGCTACGCCCGCCCGTATGGCGGCCGACTTACGCCCTTGCTTGCTCAATCTGCCCGATGAGCCAATCGCACCAGGCATCCATGCCCTCGCCCTTGCGCGCGCTCACGGCAAACCGCGGCGCTTGCGGATTGAGGTCATCGAGTGTCTTAGTATACCTATCCATGTCAAAATCGAAAGCCGGGGCCACGTCGACCTTGTTGAGCAGCTGCGCGCCGGCGTGCTGGAAGATGCCCGGATACTTGATGGGCTTGTCGTCGCCCTCGGGCACCGAGAGAATCATGATGGACAGGTTCTCGCCCAGGTCAAAGTCGACCGGGCAGACCAGGTTACCCACGTTTTCGATAAAGATGACGTCGATGTTCTCCAGACCCACAGCCTGGTCGAAGGCATCGACAGCCTCCATGATCATGTTGCCCTCGAGGTGGCACAGACCGCCCGTGTTGATCTGGATGGCGGGCATGCCGGCTTCCTTCATGGTGATGGCGTCGACATCCGAGGCGATATCGCCCTCGATGACGGCACAGCGTAGGCCGGCCTTGTCACGCAGGCGCTCGTTGGTGCCCAGAATCGTGGTGGTCTTACCCGAGCCGGGGCTCGACAGCACATTGATCACGTAGGTGCCTGCCTCATTAAATCGCTGACGCAGCTGATCTGCCAGGCGCTCGTTGCGCGACAGGATCGGCGACGCGATATCAATCGTTTTCTCGGCCATACTTAGCGCTCCTTACTTTGGCCCCTTTATACCCCATCATTAGATGGCTAGCGGGCTAATCGTCGGGGGTTTCGATTTCGATACTTGCGATATCGAGCTCGCGGCCGTGCAGCAGGCGCACGTTGGCGCCGCCACACTGGGGGCAGCGACAATGGAAACGGTCGTGCTCAAAGACCTCGCCGCAGTCCAGGCACTCGCTTTGTGGATGGACCTCCTCCACGGCAAGCTCGCAGCCGCGCGTGAGCGGGTCCTCATCGCGAAACGTCTCCCACGCAAAGTCGAGTGCCTCGCGCACGACCTCGGTCATATCCCCGATACGAAGCGTTACCAAAACGGCGCGCGAGGCCCCCGCCCCACGCGCCGCGCGAATCACTGTATCGAGTATGCCGTTGACAATGCCAACCTCGTGCATACCGATTTACTCCTCGTCGTCCTCGTCGTCCGAGAACAGGTCCAGACGGCTCACGAACAGACCCTCCTTGCCCTCGCGCGCGGTAATGACCACGCGAGCGATGGCGAGCGAAATCTCGTAGAGCGAGAGCAGGGCGCCATACATGAGACCCAGCGTAACGGGCGAGCCGTCGGGCGTAATCACAGCCGAACCCACGAGCAGGCCTACGTACACGTAGCGCCAGGCGCTGCGGAAGGCCGCATAGGACACGATGTGGAAAACGGACAGGTAGAAGATGATGAGCGGCAGCTCAAACGCCACACCAAAGCCGATCATAAAGAGCAGCTCCATGTTGACGTAGTTCTCCAGATCGGGCAACGCCGTAGCGACAGCCGAGGTCTCGCCGATGAGCCACTCAAAGCCCGCCGGGATGATGATGAAGTAGCAGAAGATGGCACCCAGGAAGAACAGCACCGTCGAGGCGAGCACCGTGGGCACAACCCACTTGCGCTCGTTGGGGCGCAGTGCCGGCAGGAAAAATGCCAGAATCTGCCAGATGATCATGGGCGTGCACATGACCACGGCCATCTTGATGGCAAGCGAGAAGCGCAGGCCAAAACCGCCGAGCGTGGTGGTGATGTAGAACTTACCGTCCGGCACAAACGAGCGGATGGGATCCTCGAGGATATCGAGCACCACGGGCGTGGCAAAGTACAGCACGATGGCGGCGGCAAACACCGACACGACCACGATGGTCAGGCGGCGACGGAGCTCTCCCAGGTGATCGAAGAGCGGCATACGCGCAGGTCCGATAGGCATTACTCATCGCCTCCCTTCGGGGCATCGGCGGCAGCAGTCTCGGCAGCGTCCTCGGCCTCGAGCTCGCGAGCGAGCTGGTCGACGACAGCCTTGCGCTTGCGGGGACGGCGGGCGTAGAGGTCAGCCGTCGTGGGCTCTGCCGGCTCGGGCTCGGGCTCTGCAGCAGGCTCGGGCTCGACGGCAGTAGCAGGCTCTGTACCCTCGGCCTCATCAACAGCGCCTTCGCCCTCAGCAGCACCCTCGCTTGCGGCCTTCTCGGCAGCAAGACGGGCGCGACGCTCGGCAAAGGTCTCCTTCTTGGCGGGCGCTGCCGTCTCGGCGGCATCCTCGTCCGCATCGGAATCGTCGTCGGTCGCAGCAGTCTTCTTGGGCTTGACCGGGGCCGACGCGGCCTCGCTCACCGGATCGATAATCTCGGACTGAACAACGGCCGTCATCTTTTCCTGCGTCTCGCGGAACTGACGGATGGCACGGCCGATCGTGCGGCCCATCTGCGGGAGCTTATCCGGGCCAAACAGCAAAAAGCCGAAGACCACGATGATCGCGAGCTCACCCTCTCCAATACCAAACACACATACCTCCAAGGCTCGATGTGAGTCGAGCCCGCACCGCGCCATTCGGCCGGAACTCGTCTATTCATTCGGTCAAGTATAGCGCCCGGACGCCAAAACGTCCGAGCGCATCACAAACATATGCCAAACGGCACGCCCTTTTGGGGGCAAAGATTATGCAGCGGTGATCGAAATCTCCTGGTCGACACCCAACAGCTGAACCACGCGCATCACCGGGGGCTGCACATTCGTGCAGCTAAAGCGCTTGCCGTGGTCAACCGCGTGGTGCGCGGCGCCCACGAGCACGCCAATGCCCGTCGAATCGATGTAGCTCACCTGGGCAAAATCGAGCTCAACGGCCTCGGTGGGCTGCTCGAGCGCCAGGTCGATGGCATTGCGCAGGCTATCGGCGTTAGAGATATCGATCTCGCCGGTTACCTTAATGGTGTAGAGCTCTGGCGTGGGGTTGGTTGAAATACCCAAATCCATGTATACGCTCCTTTACGTATCGAAAGTGCGGATAGTACTAGGCGCGGACTTGCGGGGCCCTACGCGTTAGGCGCGCTCGGCACGCGCAAGCTCGGCAGCGACGAGCTTGACAGCCAGCACCAGCACATCGAGCGCAGCCTCCAGGTCCTCGACCGTGGGATAGCTCGGCGCGATGCGGATGTTGGTGTCGCGCGGATCCTTGCCATAAGGCCAGGTGGCACCAGCCGGCGTGAGCTTGACGCCCAGGTCGGCACAAAGCGCGGCGACCTTCTGGGCCGAGCCCTCGGGGCCATCAAAACTCACAAAGTAGCCGCCATGGGGATGAGTCCAAGTGGCGCAACCCGTGTTACCCAAGCCCTCGGTGAGCTTGCGCTCAACGGCCTCAAAGCGCGGACGCAAAAACTCAGCATGCTTTTTCATGTGTTCCTTGACCGCCTCGATAGTGGGAAGGAAGCGCACGTGACGCAGCTGGTTGAGCTTGTCGGCGCTAATAAGGCCAGCCTTCAGGCGCTTGGAGAACTCGGCGATAACCGCGGGGCTCGCACCGATAAAGCCGATACCGGCGCCCGGGAAGGTGATCTTTGACGTCGAGGCGAATGCCACCACGCGATCCTCGGTGCCCGCCGCGCGAGCGAGGTCAAAGATGTTGGCGAGCTCGTCGGTCTCGTCGTACAGGTCGTGCACGCAGTAGGCGTTGTCCCAGAAGATGCGGAAATCGGACGCGGCCGTGGGCATCTCGACCAGGCGGCGCACAGTGTCCTCGCTAAAGGTGATGCCCGTGGGGTTGGAATACTTGGGCACGCACCAGATACCCTTGATGGAATCGTCGGCGGCAACCAGGCGCTCGATCTCGTCCATGTCGGGGCCGTTGTCGGTCATCGCGACGGGGACGTTCTCGATGCCCAAGTCGGCGGTGATGCCAAAGTGGCGATCGTAGCCGGGAACAGGGCACAGGAACTTGACCTTCTTGCCGTCGTGCGCGGCCTCGTAGGCGTCCCAGGGCTCGCTACCGCACGAGCCGCAGCGCCAGAACATGCCGGCGATATCGTGCTCGATCAAAAGGCTCGACGAACCCAGCACGAGCGTCTGCTCGGCGGGGCAGCCCAGGAACTCCCCTGCCAGCTTGCGAGCCGAGGGAATGCCCTCGAAGCAGCCGTAGTTGGAGCAGTCGACATTGCCGTCGTGCAGATCGGCATCGGCATTGAGGATATCGAGCATGGGTCGAGAGATGTCCACCTGGGAGGGCGACGGCTTGCCGCGGGCCATGTCGAGCGCCAGGCCCTTGGCCTTGACCTCGGCGACCTCGGCTTTGAGCGCCTCGATGGCGGCATCGAGTTCGGTGGTTTCCATCTTCTGGTAGATCGTCTGCATGGGGTGCGACCTTTCGCGAAGCGGTACGTTGCAGTTCGTCTAAGTATAGACCGCCATCGTCGCAACGTTATGAAGCCGTGATAGATTAAGTTCATCGCAATCAATTACGAATCGCCGCGCATGCCGGCGTGGAGCGCCCAAGGAGGCACTATGGAGTACGGATCGTTTCAGGCCGAGGAATTCGGCGACTTGCAGCGCCTGGTCGACGGACTGTTTTACGACCGCTACGCCATCGACCGCCTGGATCTGATCGTACAGGCCGAAATCTTGGACCTGGCGCCCGACCTCATGGAGATCGTGAATCTTTTGCCGCCCGGCTACTACGACCGCCAGTCACTTTGCGACCAGCTCAACTCCGCCTTGGCCGCCCACGGCTGGGGCGCCGTCTACGGAACGGTGGAATAAGCCTCGAGGCCGGCGATTTGGCCCGCTTCCCGACCTTGGCGAGGCTTGTTTTAGGGCTTGTGGCCAAAAAAGGGCAAATATGAGTACTGTTACCTTTTTAGTAGCAGCGATTCTTGGTCGAAATCGGCAAAACTCGACTTGAAACTGGTCGCGCGCGCAGACGTGGTGTAAGAGTGTCCTGAGGTCCGTCGCTGCAAGTCC
>CAJLAV010000056.1:0-13077 GCA_905204735.1 uncultured Collinsella sp.
GGGGGAAGAGGTGGGGAAAGGTGTTGAAAAATGGGGCAGTTCCCCATATTATTAATGACGTCGACAGGCGGGGTGGTTCCCCGCGTACGTGCCATCTGAGTAACCGAGGGGAGGGCGCACATGGGAATGACTGGTGCATACGAGCGCAATCTCGATGCAAAAGGTCGTCTGTCCCTGCCTGCACCCCTTCGCGAGGAGCTTGGAGAGCACGTTCGCGTGTTCAAAGCCCTGGATGTCGATGCTCTGTACGTGTTCTCTGCCGAGGCCTTCGATAAGTGGGTCGAAGGACTCTTCGCGGGTCGTGAGGGCCACGAGGGTTTTAACCCGCGTGACATCAACGACCAGAAGCTCATGAGGGCGATCAACAAGCGCACTACGTCGATGGACGTGGACAGCGCCGGTCGTATCGGTCTTTCCGAGTCTCTCCGCAAGCAGGCGAACCTCGACCGCGAGGTCACGGTTGTGGGCAACTACGACCACCTTGAGGTTTGGGATCGCGCCGCGGCCGATGAGGACGATGACGATGAGGCCCTGCTGGACCTCTTCTTCTCGTAAGGGCAAGGCACGGGTAACGGATGGAGCGTGGGATCTTGACACAAGAATATCGGCATGAACCTGTCATGCTCGGCGAAGTGCTTGAGTCGCTGCGGCTAAAGAGCGGCTCCGTTGTCTGCGATTGCACCCTTGGCGGTGCCGGCCATTCGGTAAAGATGGCCGCGCAGGTGGGGGAGACGGGCCTTTTGCTCGGCGTCGATCAGGACGACATGGCCCTCGAGGCCGCTGGCGCTCGTCTGGACCGCGAGGTTCCCGGCGTTCCGCACCAGCTGCTGAAGGGCAACTTCGGCGACTTGGACGAGCTGCTTTGCTCGGCCGAGGTGCCCGGGGTCGATGGCTTCCTGTTCGATTTGGGCGTTTCGTCACCGCAACTCGATATCCCTGGCAGGGGCTTTTCGTATAACGAGGACGCCCCATTGGACATGCGGATGGATCCGGGTAATAACACCTTAAACGCAGCTGAGGTCATCAACACCTATAACGAACACGACCTCGCCCGGATTCTACGCGTCTACGGCGAAGAGAAGTTCGCCTCGCAGATCGCGCGCGAGATCGTGCGCCGCCGCGAGCAAGAACCGATCGAAACCACCGGTCAATTTGTCGAGATCATCAAGGCGGGTATCCCGGCTGCCGCTCGTCGGCATGGCGGACACCCGGCCAAGAAAAGTTTCCAGGCCATTCGCATCGAGGTCAATCACGAGCTCGATGTGCTCGAACGAGGGCTTGATGCCGCCACCAGGTGGCTCAACCCGGGCGGACGTATCTGCGTCATCTCGTATCACTCGCTCGAGGACCGTATCGTAAAGAATCACTTTAAGGAGATGAGCCAGGGGTGCACGTGTCCGCCGGAGATTCCGGTGTGCGTGTGCGGCAACGTGCCGATACTCAAGGTCATCACTCGCAAACCCTTGGTTGCCCAGCCTGATGAGGTTGAGCGCAACCCTCGGGCGAGATCAGCCAAAATCCGCGTGGCGCAGCGTCTGTAGGCGCGACCGCGCGATATTGGACCTCCCGCTCGCACCATAAACGAAGCTTAAACACACTACCAACGTACTCGGGATGGGAGGCGGCATATCATGGGCTACAACACTTCAAGCGCAGCACTCGCCTATGATATGAACGCCATGCCCGCCTATCGTGAGACGCCGCAGGCCCCCGTTGCTCCCCGTGAGCAGCGCACGCCGCGCTTTGATGTCTACACGGGCGCGGGCCGTCAGGCAAACCAGGCGGTAAGCCCGGTTTTCATGAGCGTTCTTAAAACGTTTTGCATCATTGCGGCCATCTTCATGACGATCGGCGTCGCCCGCGTGGCGCTCGCCGGCGTTACGGCCCAGGTGCTCAACAGCAACGCTGAGCTTACCAACACGCTCGAAAAGGCGACCGATGAGAGCTCCGACCTGGAGGTCATGCATTCGGTCTATGGCGCCGACACGCGCATTCGCGACCTTGCGGGCGCTTATGGCATGGTGGAGCCCAGCGAGAGCGTTACACTTGACTTTTCGCAGGATGCAGCCGCGGGCGCCAACGCGACCGCGACCGCTCAGTAGCAAGACGGTAGCTGAGTATGACAAATGACTATCGCCGCGGTTCCGATGGGGGCCGCGGTTCTGGACGTCCCTCGTCGCGGGGACGTTCTGGTTATCAAGGAACGGGTCGGCAATCTTACAACGCCGGACAGTCCCGTGGCAACGACCCGGCGTCGCGACTTCGCGGCTCGGGCGGCCCTCAAGTGCATAACACCAGGTCGCGCAAGAGTTCGTCGACCGAATGGCTCACAGGCACGCCTCTGCCTCGCCGCAAAGCCGTCATGGGCTTCATTGGGCTTGGCTTGGGCTTGGGCGTCTTTCGCCTTGCCGACTATCAAATTGTCGAAGCCGATAAACTGCGCGAGCGTGCCGATGCGCGCCGCCTGCTTGCGCAGACCCTCTATGCCAAACGTGGCACCATCTACGACCGCAACGGTAACGTGCTGGCGTCGTCGGTCGAATGTCGCAACATCGCCGTGAACCCCCAGCTTGTCGAGGATGTTGACAAGACGGTGTCGGCGCTGGTCAAGGCAACTGGAATCGATAAAAAGACCTGCCGCAAGCTCGTTGAGTCCGATGGAACCTGGGTGTATATCAAGCGCCAGGTGGACGAAGACGACGCTGCGGCGCTGGAGAAGAAGAACCTGCCCGGCGTGCTTTTTGAGCAGGCCATGAAGCGCGTATATCCATACGGCAATCTGGCATCGCAGGTGCTGGGTGTAGTGAATGTAGACAACGACGGCTTGACTGGTCTCGAAAAGCAATACAACAAGCTTCTGACCGGCACGAACGGTTCCCTCGTGCGCGAGCGCGCGAGGGACGGCAGCTATATCGCGGGCGGTGCCTATAAAAAGGTGGCTGCGGTCGACGGCGTTGACATCGTGACGACGCTCGACGTCAATATCCAGCGAGCGGCCGAGGATGCCCTGGCAGAGGCTGTCGAGAAGACAAAGGCCAAGAACGGCTCGGCTTTGGTCACCGACCCCACGACCGGTGAAATTCTCGCCGCCTGCTCGTACCCGACCTACGACCAGACCGATCTGGAGAACGCCAAGACCGAGGATATGAACCTGCGCCTGGTCACCGACGCCTACGAGCCCGGCTCGGTCTTTAAGACGCTCGTGGCGGGCGCCGGCTTCGACTTGGGTGTCGTGCGGTCGAGTACGTCGTTTGAGGTGCCGGCGAGCATCAAGGTGGGCGACGATACCGTCACCGATGCCGACAAGCGCGACTACGCCATGACCATGGATGTGCGCGAGATGATGCGCCGTTCGTCCAACGTGGGATTTGTCCTGGTGGGGCGCAAGATCGGTGCCGACGACTTTGCCGCCTATGTGGACAAGTGGGGCATCGGTCACAGCTCTGGTGTCGATTTTCCGGGCGAGAGCCTGGGCATCGTCAAGGAGCGTGACCAGTATGACGGCGCCACGCTGGGCTCGATGAGCTTTGGACAGGCGCTGTCTGTCTCGCCGATTGAGATCGCACGTGCCGTGGGCGGCATCGCCAACGGCGGCGTGATGATGACCCCGCACTTCTATAAGTCCAGCAAAGGCGACGAGAAGGACTGGGGCGAAGGCGAGCGCGCGATTTCGGAGGACGCCGCATCCCAGGTGACATCGTGCATGCAGACGGGCGTGTCCGAGGGAACGGGCGTTGGCGGCGCGGTTGACGGCTATGACGTGGCGGGTAAGACCGGTACGGCCGAACGTGCCGACGAGAACGGCGGCTACCTCAAGGAGAACTACATGTCGTCCTTTATGGGCTTTGCACCGGCACAATCGCCCAAGGTGCTGTGCTATATCACGCTCGACGGAACGCCGAGCGGCTCAGATGCCGCTGCGGTGCCGTTCCAGTCCATTATGGCCAACGCGCTCGACGTGCTGGGTATCCCGCACACGAAGTAGGGGGTTACAATCTTTGGGGCGTGGTTTGTTGTCCCATATGAGGGTGTTCACATGCCCTGCACCACGCATGTGCGGCGCTGGGATACAATACGCCGATAGCATTATTAGGTTTACAGGGGAGCTGCAATGATAGAGATCGCCGTCAACAACCTCGCGGCCGCAACAGGGGCCCGAACCGTGACGGGAGAAGCCGATCGGGTATGCCGCGGGTGCGTTATCGACTCGCGCCAGGTCGAGGAAGGGACGATTTTCGTCGCCTTTCCCGGTGAAAACGTCGACGGCAATGATTTTGCTTCCCGTGCCGTCCAGTCGGGTGCCGGCGCCGTCGTGATGACGCGTGAGCCCGAGGCCGAGCTGGTCTCGCTGGCACAGGACAGGGGCTGTGCCATCTTGCTGACCGATGATCCCGAGGAGTTTCTGCTGCGTTTGGCGCACACGTATCGCCTGGAGCTTGGCTGCCTGGTCGTTGGCATTACCGGTTCCATCGGCAAGACGACGACCAAGGACGTGCTCGCCGCTGTACTCGCCAAGCGCTATCGTGTCTGGGCCACCAAGGGCAATTTCAATAACCTGATCGGCATGCCGCTCACGGTGCTTTCCGCTCCGGCCGATACCGAGGTCCTGGTGCTCGAGATGGGCATGAACCATTTCCACGAGATTGAGCGCCTGTCCAAGTCCGCCAATCCCAACCTTGCCATCGTGAGCAAGATTGGTACCTCTCACATCGGCATTTTGGGCAGCCGCGAGAACATCGCCCGCGCTAAGGCCGAGATTGTCCAGGGTATGCGCGCCGCCGGCGACTATTTGCCGCTGCTGGTTTTGGGCGGTGAGGACGACTTTACGCCGTTCATTCGCGATACGTTCGCCCAGCCTGCTGGTATCGACGTGATGCTGGCCGGCGTCTCGGACGATGATGAGGTCCGTGCCCGCGACGTTCGAGTTGATGACGAGGGCCGTCCGGTCTTTACGCTCGATTTTGGTCAGGGCGAGACAATCGATACCATGCTTGCCATCCCCGGCGTGCAGTCCGTCCCAAATGCCGTTAAGGCCGCCGCGGTTGCCTATCGCCTGGGCCTGACGCCCGAGCAGATCGATGCTGCCTTTAGGGGTCTCACGATCACCGGTCACCGCCAGGAGATCAAGCGCGCCAAGAGCGGTGCCCGCGTCATCGACGATTCCTATAACGCCAGCGCCGAATCCATGGCTGCTGGTCTCGATCTACTGTGCTCGCTTTCGTGCACGGGGTCTCGCATGGCGATCCTGGGCGAGATGGGCGAGATGGGCGATGAGGCTCCTCGCATGCATGAGCTCGTGGGCGCCTATGCCGCCGCCAAGAAGCTCGACATGCTGGCGTGCGTGGGTGGTGAGCTGGCCCAGCTTATGGCCGATGCCGCGCGCATGATGGGCATGGACGAGGACCGCATCCAGGTGTTCTCCGATTATCAGCAGGTGCTCGACCGCATGGGCGGCGCGCTTGAAAAACATGATGTTGTACTGGTCAAGGGTTCCCGCTTTGTTGAGCTCGACCGCTTTGTGGAAGGTGTGTGCTAGCCCATGTTCGGCAATCCCTCGTATCCAACGTATCAGGCTTTTTTGGGGCTTGGCATCGCCGCTGCCATTGCGCTGCTGCTCATGCCGTGGTGGATCAAGCTGCTCAAGGTCGAGGGTATCGGCCAGCAGGTTCGTGCCGACGGCCCCAAGCGTCATTTGGTTAAGCAGGGAACGCCCACCATGGGTGGCGTTGTCATTCTCGTCGCGATTTCGCTGACCTGCCTGCTGATGGGCAAGCTCACCACCGAGCTCGTGCTCGTGCTGCTCGCCACGCTGGCGACCGGCGTGCTGGGCCTGATCGACGACCTGACCTCCGTTACGCATGGGCGCTCGCTCGGTCTGACGCCTCATGCCAAGATGATCGGCCTAACCATTATCTGTGTCACCTTTACGGTATTTGCTGTTAACTGGTGCGGCGTCGCCCCCGAGATTCGTTTTCCCGGCGGCCTGACGATTGACCTTGGCGTGCTTTCGACTACCATCTGCGGCCTTTCGTTCCCGTGGCTCTACATTGTCTTTTGCTGGCTGATGATCGCCGGTCTTTCTAATGCCGTGAACCTGACCGATGGCCTTGACGGTCTTGCTGGCGGCACCTCTATGATTGCCATGCTCGCCATGGCTGCCATGGCGTTTTTGCACGGAGACGTGAACCTGTCCATCTTCTGCACCGCGTGTGCCGGTGCCTGCTTGGGCTTTCTGTGGTTCAACTGCTATCCGGCGAGCATCTTTATGGGCGATACCGGCTCGCTTGCCCTGGGCGCCGCGTTTGCCTGCACGTCCATCATGACCAACACCGAGGTCGTCTCCCTCATCATCGGCGGCCTGTTTATCGTTGAGACCCTGTCGGTCATGATTCAGGTTGTCTACTTCCACTTTACGCACAAGCGCGTCTTCCTTATGGCGCCCATCCATCATCATTTCGAAAAGAAGGGCTGGGCCGAGACCAAGGTCGTCATCCGTTTTTGGATTATCGCTGCGGCCTTTGGTGCCGTTGGCCTTGCCCTGTTCTTCCAGTTGGGATAGTGGTCTTTCATGCCTCTTGCTGATGTCTTTAGCCTGCTCGTTTTGGGTCAGGGCAAATCCGGTCTCGATGTCGCCCGCTGGGCGCTGGCACATCCCGAGCGCGTAAGCGCCGTTACCGTGTATGGCGGCGGCACCTCTGAGCCCAATGACGCCACGCGTGCGCTCGAGGCTGCTGGTGCGTCGTTTGTCTATGGGACCGAACAGGTCGAGGGCGCCTATGACGTATGCGTGACGTGCCCGGGCATCTCGGAGTTCTCGGGCTTCTTTAAGGCCGGGCGCGAGCATGCCGCCCAGATTATGGGTGAGCCCGAGTTTGCCTATCGCCTGTCGCCCGATAACTGGATTGCCATCACGGGCACCAACGGCAAGACGACCACCACGTCGCTGACTGATTATCTGCTTAAGGCTGCCGGCGAGGCCAGCGTTGCTGTCGGCAACATCGGCGAGCCGCCGGTCAACGAGATTGACGGCCGAGCCCACAACGAGTGGTTTGTGGCTGAGCTCTCGAGCTATCAGATTGCTACGACAACCGAGCTCCACCCCCGCGTGGCGGTGCTGCTCAACATCACTCCCGACCACTTGGGCTGGCATAAGAGCCATAAGAACTATGCGCTTGCCAAGATCAAACTGTTTGACAATATGGTCGATGACGATCTGGTGGTTGTCGACGTCGAAGACGCCGGCATTCACGAGTTCGATGAGTACATCTACACGCCGGGTCGTCGCATCTGCAAGGTTGCCTTTGACGAGCCTGAGGGCGAGGATGCCGCCTTTGTGCGCGATGGCAAGATGATCGTGCGTCTGAAGGGTGTCGAGACCCCGCTCATCGCTACATCCGCGCTCAAGATCTCGGGCCATCACAATGTTATCAATGCCCTGTGCGCTGCCACGGCTGCCTTGGCGGTCGGTGCCGATGTCGATGGTGTCTGCCGCGGTCTTGCCTCGTTCCAGCCGCTCAAGCACCGCGTGGAGCCGTGTGGCGAGATTGACGGCGTGCGCTACGTCAACGATTCCAAGGCGACCAACACCGATGCGGTCGAGAAGGCACTGACGGCATTTCCCGATGACGACGTGATCTTGCTGCTCGGCGGCCACGATAAGGGCACGCCGCTCACGGATTTCGCGCGCGTCGTTATGGACAACGTGCGCTCGGTCGTCTGCTTTGGCGATGCGCGCGAGCGCTTCACCGCCGCTATGGACGAGGCTGATGTCGATGGCGATGTGGATATCGCCCAGGCGGATGACCTGCGCGACGCCGTGGACGTTGCCCGTTCGCTTTCGAGCCGTGGCGATGTGATCTTACTTTCTCCTGCCTGCTCTTCGTTCGATGAGTTCTCGGGCTATGAGGAGCGCGGCCGCGTGTTTAAGGACTACGTGGCTCAGCTTGCCGCTACAGCGAAATCACAAATGGAATAGGGGTTGCGGTGAGAGAGGAGAGCCCCCGACAAGGTATGAGGAGGCCCGACTCGGACCGTGCTTCCTCACGTCGTACCACACCGCGTTCCAGCCGCGGCGGGCAGTCGTTTAGCGAACGCTATATTGCCGGCGTTCCCGCCCGTATCATGCGCCCCCGTTTGATATTCATGGCCTGCTTGTTTACCTTGGTATGCTTTGGCCTGCTGATGGTGTACTCGGCGTCTTCGGTCGAGGCGCTGCACGAGAATGGCTCGGCGACGTTTTTTCTGGGTCGACAGGCCGCGTTTGCCGTGGTCGGTGTTCTGGCGCTGATTGCCATCGTGCGCGTTTTGCCGGACAGCTGGTTTGGGGAGGATGTGCTCAGGATCTTCCTCATAGGTATGATAGGGCTACTGTTTTTGGTGTTCTTGGTGGGCAGCGGCAGCCGTGGCGCCACGCGCTGGCTCAACATCGCCGGCATTCAGTTCCAGCCTTCCGAGTTTTTAAAGCCATTTGCCATTGCGTATTCGGCCATCATGCTTGACCGCTTCTTTTCGCCCGGTGGCAACATCAACGAATTCCTTCGCAAGATGGGCATCTACCTGGGCATTTCGCTCTTTCTGATCTTTATCCAGCCCGATTTCGGTACTGTCCTGATCATCCTGTTGACCCTCATGTGCATGGCGTTGTTTGCGGGTCTCGACCCCAGATTTATCATCGGCGTGATAATCTTCGGTATTCTCGTGATCGTGATTGCGCTTGTCGCAGAGCCGTACCGTATGGTGCGTATTCAGGTTGCCTTGAACCCTTGGGCCGACGAGTATGGTGATGGCTATCAGGCCACGCTTGCCATCATGGCCTTTGCTTCGGGCGGTCTGTTCGGCCGCGGCATTGGCAACTCAACCATGAAGTACTCGTATCTGCCCGAGGCGCACAATGACTACATCTTGGCCATCATTGGCGAGGAAGTCGGTTTTGTCGGAACCGTGCTGTTCTTCTTGGTGTTTGCGATGCTGATCTACTCGGCGTTTCGCATTGCCGAGCAGGCGACCGATCGTCGGGGCGCGCTCATGGCGTCTGGCTCCGCGGTCATTCTCGCGGTGCAGTTTTTGATTAACGCGCTGGGCATCCTCAACGTGTTTCCCATGACGGGCAAACCGTTGCCGTTTATTAGCTACGGCGGTTCGTCGATTATCGTGTCGCTTATGCTTGCCGGGCTGATCCTGCGCGTTTCGTACGAGAGCGCCCGCCGCGATGAGTATGATCGCCGCCGTGAGAGCTTTGCCGTTATGGATGAGAGCACCGCCGGCGTGGCCCATGTGCGCGGTGAACGACCTTCGCGTAGCGGCTTTACCGTTCTGGATGGCTCTGCGACCGAGTCGGCAGCCCGCCCGCGTCAGCGAACGGCTCCGCAAGGTCGTCCTCAGCGCCCAACTCCTCGCAATGCGGGCGGCGGATATAATCGAATCGATTTGAACTCGGACCCGTCGGCGCGTCTGCGTACCGACGACCAGGGACCGCGTGTACGAAGGGACTACCATGACCGATAAAATGACCGTTGCTATTGCAGCCGGCGGCACGGCAGGACACATCAACCCCGCGCTCGCCTTGGCCGAGGAGCTGCGTGACCGTGGCCACCACGTTGTGTTCGTGGGCCAGTCGCGCAAGCTCGAGGGTCGTCTGGTTCCCGAGGCTGGGTTTGATTTTGTGCCCATTACGGTCACGGGCTTCGACCGCTCCCGTCCTTGGACGGCGCTGACCTCGCTGTGGCGTGTCAACAAGGCCAAACGTGCGCTCGCCAGTCATTTCTCAAAGGTCGGCAAGCCCGATGCCGCCATTGGTTTTGGTGCCTATGTCGAGGTTCCGCTGCTGGGGTGGTGCAAGGGCGCGGGCGTTCCGTATCTGCTGCATGAGCAGAACTCTGTTCCGGGCCTGGCCAACAAGATGATGAACTCCCACGCCGCCCGCGTGTGCATCTCGGTGCCGACAGCGCGTTCGGTCTTTGAGCGCGAAGGTGACCCTGGCCACGTGCTCATGACCGGCAACCCCGTACGTCGCTCGGTGATCGAGGGCGATCGCGCTCGCGGCCGCAAGGCACTTGGCGTTCCCGAGGACGCTACGCTGCTGCTCGTCTTTGGCGGTTCACTTGGCGCCCAGCACCTCAATGAGCGCGTGGTTTCGCTCAAAAACGAGCTGCTTTCGCGCAAGAACTTCTATGTGTTGCATTCGACGGGTGCCGACGGCTTTGAGGAGACCGAGCGCGCTTTGGCGCTGACGCCCGAGGAGGCGAAGCGTTACCGCGTCCAGCCATACATCGACAACATGGGCGATATGCTGGCTGCTGCCGATTTGGTGCTCTCGCGTTCGGGCGCATCGAGCGTGGCCGAGATCGCTGCGCTCGCCGTGCCTTCGGTGCTCGTGCCGTACCCGCATGCGACAGCCGACCACCAAACCACCAATGCCCGCTATCTGGTCGACGCCGGGGCCGGCGTGCTCTGCGCCGATGCCGATATCGACGGTTCTGCCTTTGCCGATGAGCTGCTGCACCTGGTCGATGACGCGGCGGCACGCGACGCCATGCGTCAGGCGGCGCGTGGTCTGGCTCAGGATAGGGCCGCCGCTCTTCTGGCGGATGCGGTAGAGGGTTTGCGTTAGTTAGACGGGATATCGTCGGTCGCCCTCGCGCTGATGCGGTAGGTGCGGTACAGTTAACGGGTTACAGGCAGTGTTTACGCAAGGAGTACACGAGCACATGGCTGATTCCCAGACTGCAACCTCCGCGCCCGAGTTTAAGAGCGCCCACTTTATCGGTATCGGCGGCGCCGGCATGAGCGGCATCGCCCTCGTTCTGCACGAGCGTGGTTATGCCGTTACCGGCTCCGACCTTAAGACGTCACGTTATATCCGCCAGCTTACCCGCGCTGGTGTGAAGGTGCATGTGGGCCATGAGGCCGCCACGATCGACGAGGTCAAGCCCGACGTGGTTGTTGTCTCCACCGCTATTCCGGAGTCCAACCCTGAACTCGTGCGCGCTCGCGAGCTTGGTATTCCCGTGTGGCCCCGTGCCAAGATGCTCTCTGCTTTGGGCCACGGCTACACCACCGTCGCTGTTGCCGGCACGCATGGCAAGACCACCACGTCTTCGATGTGCGCCACCATGCTCGACCGCATGGGCCTGGATCCGAGCTTCTTGATCGGCGGCATCGTCGAGGGCTATGACACGAACGGCAAGAACGGCTCGGGCGACTACTTTGTCGCCGAGGCCGACGAGTCCGACAGCTCCTTCCTGTTCCTGAACCCCAACGTGGTCATTGTGACCAACGTCGAGGCCGACCACCTCGATCACTACTCGGGTATCGAGGAGATCGAGGCAACTTTCGCCAAATTCATGAGCTTGGTGGGCGAGGACGGCACCGTCATCGTCTGCGGTGAGGACCCGCATCTGGTCGAGCTCGCCAAGTCGACGGGCCGTCACGTGCTTTCCTACGGCTTTGCCGAGAGCAACGACATCGTCTGCATGCACCCGGATGTCAAGGGCATCCAGAGCGACTTTATCGTTCGCTTTGAGGACGGCACTGAGCACGCTGTGGAGATCAAGAGCAATCCCGGTCGCCACAACATGCTCAACGCCACGGCGGTGCTCACCGTCGCCCATGTCCTGGGCCTTGACATCGACGCCGCCGCCAAGGCGCTCTCGAGCTTTGAGGGCGTCCGCCGTCGCTTTACCCACGTGGGCGATATCGATGGCATCACCGTGGTCGATGATTACGGCCATCACCCCACCGAGATCAAGGCGACGCTTGCTGCTGCTTCGTCGCTGGGCTACAAGCACGTCGACGTCGTGTTCCAGCCGCACCGCTATTCGCGCCTGCAGGCCCTGTGCGACGACTTTGCCGATGCATTTGCCAATGCCGATAAACTGCTGCTGATTGATGTGTTCTCGGCTGGCGAGATGCCCATTCCGGGTGTCACCTCTAAGATGCTCGCCGATACCGTGCGCGCCAAGCATCCTGGCAAGGAGGTCGTGTACTGCTCCAGCCGTCTTGAGCTCAATCAGGAGCTCGAGCAGATGGTGGGCGAGGGCGACCTGCTGCTCACCATGGGTGCCGGTGACGTTACGACCGTCGGCCCCGAGTTCATTGAGTATCTGACTGCCAAGAAAGACGCTTAAGTCTAATGGGTCTGTTTAACGCCGTCATGGCGCTCTCGGGCATGATCGACACGGATGTGATCGAGGACGAGCGCCTTGCGCGTCATACGAGCTATCGTATCGGCGGCAAGGCCGACCTCTTTGTGACGTGCCATAGCTATCATGCCCTCCGCCGCGCCGTGGCGGTGCTCGATCGCGAGCAGGTGCCGTGGGTCATCATCGGCAAGGGCTCCAATCTGCTGGTTGCCGATGGCGGTTATCGCGGTGCCGTCATTTCGCTCGGACGTGAGTTTCAGCGCACGGTTGTTGCCGATGACGGTTGTACGCTGACGGTCGGTGCGGGCGTGATGTTTGCGCGCCTGGTCAACGATGCCCTGTCGCGTAGCCTCTCGGGCCTTGAGTTTGCCGTTGGCATCCCTGGCTCGGTTGGCGGTGCGATATCTATGAATGCAGGCACACGGACCGAGTGGATTGGCTCGCTGGTTGAGGATGTCGTAACGTTTGACCCGGCATCCGGTATCAAGCATTATGCGGGGTCCGAGATCACTTGGGGCTACCGCGAATGTAGCCTTCCCCGCAATGAGATTATCCTCGAGTGCGTGCTCAAGCTTAAACCGGCGCCCAAGGCCGACATTCGCGAGCGCATGGAGCGGTACCTGACGAGGCGCAAGCGTACGCAGCCCATGGGTCGCGCATCCTGCGGGTCGGTCTTTCGCAACCCGCCCGATGCGAGTGTGGGCAAGCTTATCGAGGATTGTGGATTAAAGGGTTTTTCGATTGGCGGCGCGGAAGTTTCGCCCGTTCACGCTAATTTTATCGTTAATAACGGAACCGCCTCGGCCGATGACGTTGCCGCGGTTATCAGACATGTGCACGGAAAGGTGAGGGAGGCGTATGGCATCGAGCTCAGACCGGAAGTTAAATTCCTCGGCTTCTAGAGCATCGAAACCCACCTTCCGCCGCGCCGGAGGGC